>CALKXC010000029.1 GCA_938004025.1 uncultured Leucothrix sp.
CGGTTACGTCTATCTAAAGTGGTTCGGAAGATATCAGCTAAGTCTAAGATGGCATCTTCCGCCTGCTGTGCATCTTGATGCACCAGCATTGCAATACTGTTTAAGCTGTTAAATAAGAAATGAGGTCTCATGCGAGATTGCAAAGCATCGTATTTTGCATCGGTATCGGCTACGACATGTGCATCACGCTGACTCTGTACATAAAAGTAGCGAAGCGCTAGCGCTGTAATGACTAGGCTGATGAATAAGTTTCTTAATATAAAGGGCGTATCCCAGAAAAACACCTCACCTACCTTGTTATAGCTATCAGCCATGATGGTTAGCATTGAAGCGCAAATCGTAAAGAAGGATACGATTCCAGCAGAGATGACAACAATCTGCGTGGTTTCTTTGTTTTTGCCAAATTTATTATAGAGGCACATGCTGATGGTTGAGCTGATCACTACCCACTGAACAAACAGGGAAGTCATCACTAATTTCATCATTGAGGCTTGGTAAGTTTCTGCAGCCGCCGCCAACGCTAAAACCATTGCCAACACTTCGGCAGCAACGGCGACGCGCAGGATTGCTTTCAAAGAGCAAAGATTAGGCAAAAAGCCCAAACTATTGGTATCGGTTTCGGATGCTGACATTTATAGTTTATTATTTCTTTATCAGGCCTTGTTGCTGGCACCGGATGTCGAAAAGTCCTCAAAGGTTTATTATTATTATTCTACTAAAACCGTATTAAATCGGTTGTTAGGTCGTCGCCTTATTGTTCGCGTTGGTCGGGCTAGATTTACAGCTATCGTATTTTTATTATCGCCTATCGCCGATTACTCAACGCTTATCTATTGTTCCACACTATGTTAAGCTCTTCAACCATATTTTACTTGCTGGAAGCTGAACGTAAATGTCAAAAACTACTGTAGAAACAAGCACTAATGAGACTGAAAATAAACTATGGGGCGGTCGATTTTCAGAAAGCACCGATGCATTTGTACAGGCTTTTACAGCCTCGATAACCTTCGATAAACGCCTCGCTAATCAAGATATCCAAGGATCAGAAGCACATGCTGCTATGTTGCATAAGGTAGGCTTACTGACAGCTGAAGAACTAGCGGCAATTAATGACGGATTAGCGGCCATTCGCAAAGAAGCTGAAGCCGGTGAGGTTGATTGGTCAATCGCGCTAGAAGATGTGCACATGAATATCGAAGCAAGGCTGACAGACCGCATAGGCATTGCGGGGAAGAAGCTTCACACCGGTAGATCAAGAAATGATCAAGTTGCTACTGATATCCGTTTATGGCTTCGTGAGCAGGTCGATTTTATTAGTGAAGAAGTAACCCGTTTGCAGCAGGGGTTGGTTCAGCTTGCAGAGCAAGAAGCCCATACAATTTTGCCAGGTTTTACCCATTTGCAGGTTGCTCAGCCGATTACCTTTGGTCACCACATGATGGCTTGGTATGAAATGTTACAGCGCGATTTTGAAAGACTCCAGGATTGCCGAAAACGCATTAATATCATGCCACTCGGTGCAGCAGCACTTGCAGGTACCAGTTATCCGATAGATAGACAATTTACCGCTGAGTTATTGCATTTTGATCGGCCTTCAAATAATTCCTTAGATAGTGTCAGCGATCGGGACTTTGCAATTGAATTCACGTCTGCCGCTAGTTTGATCATGATGCACTTATCGCGTTTTTCAGAAGAATTGGTGTTATGGACTTCAGCGCAGTTTGATTTTATTAATTTGCCAGATCGTTTTTGTACCGGCTCATCCATCATGCCGCAGAAGAAAAACCCTGATGTGCCAGAGTTGGTCCGTGGAAAAACGGGTAGAGTCTATGGGCATTTGATCTGCTTAATGACGTTAATGAAAAGTCAGCCTCTTGCTTATAATAAGGACAACCAAGAAGATAAAGAGCCTTTGTTTGATACGGTAGACACTTTGATGGGATGCCTCCGTGCCTTTGCAGACATGATGCCTCATGTTGAGACTAAGCCCGAAAGCATGCGCCGTGCGGCTATGCAGGGCTTTGCTACTGCGACAGACTTGGCGGATTATCTTGTTGTTAAAGGCATGCCGTTCCGCGATGCACATGAAGTCGTGGGCAAGGCGGTTGCGTTTGGCGTAGAAACTAAGCAGGATCTAAGTGAAATGAAACTGGCTGAACTTCAGCAATTCTCAGATGTGATTGGTGACGATGTATTTGATGTGCTGACGCTGGAAGGGTCGGTTGCGGCGCGAAATCATATTGGTGGTACTGCACCAGAGCAAGTGTTGATGCAGGTAGCAGGTGCTAAGGGTGTTTTAGCCGCACGATAAGCTTGGTCTAAATGCTTAGATACATAAATTAAAGCCCCGATATCGAGTCAAGATATCGGGGCTTTTTTAGTTCTGATTTGTCGATTACCTTCGGCGTCTAATCCACCAGCGCAAACCACCAATGAGTATCAGCAGCGCAGGTAGAGCGATCAAGAATGCAATTGCGAGAATATTCAAACTATTCCCCGGCATGTTTAATTCTGTGTCTGGTGCTCGTGCCGGCTTAATCGCAAGCAGCTTGTCACTATTGCTTAGCCAATCGAATAATTTATTGCTGAGTGTTAAATTTGCTCCACCAGCCGCACCAATGAATTGATTCAACATGAAATCGCTGTCACCAATGACAACAATCCGCTGTTCTGTATCATTAATTTGGCGGGTAAGGCTCATGCCAAGGCTCATCGGGCCAGGTAAGTCGCCAGCGGCAAAGTCGCGGGTTATCTCACCGCTGATTTCGCCGACTTCTAGCCAGCTTTGATCTTCAGTGGTTAATAGCGGTGTGTATTGCCAGTCAGTTTTTATTTCCGGGTCCGCTTCAATGGCCGTTGCAAAGGGTAGTAATGCCGGCGTTCTAATATCTTTAAGTAGCGGATGGCTGTAGCGAACAATCGGCATCACCGCTGGGTGTTTAATACCAAGCATTTCTTGTAGCTGCGGATTATTACTTAGCATGGTGCCTTCTAAGATATTAAGCCCTAGAAAATCACGGACAATATCCAACCCTGCCATTGTTCGTGGTTCCGTTAGCCACAATAGGTTGCCGCCCGAGTTGATGTAATCAATGAGTACGGCCGCTTCTGTCGCAAGATAAGGCTTCAGAGGCGCAGCAATAAACACAAAACTGCTGTCTCTAGGGATCGATTGCGTTTTGAGAATGTTATGTGGCTGTAAGCGAAAGCCACGATCTGATAAACGCTGTTTTAGCTTGCTAAGTCCGCTATTTCCCTCATCAAACAGAGAACGTTCCTGATGGCCTTCTAGAGCAATCACACGAGGCACAGCATTACGCACCATGCGCTGTAAAGTATTGGCTATTGTATTTTCATCAACCGCACTCAGTTTCATACTGTTCTCTCCGAGCTGGAGAATAACGCGACCTTCAGTCAGCACCTGATCATTCTTAGCTCTGTCAGGGTTGAGATTTGGATCAATGACTTCTAACGTCGTATCGGGTTTAAATTGCTGATATTTAGCAATCAGCTTTCTCATGCCTGCATGAAGCTTAACTTTGTCATCTGAAAGATACGCAACAAAGTTGATGGGCTCGTCAATAGATTGAAGAAGCTGCTGAGTAGGCTGAGTTAAAGTATTACGCTGACCATAAGTAATATCGGCGGTTTGTACCGTGCGCGTACTAAGCCAAGCGGCTAATCCTACCAAGGCGGCTAATAAACCGTAAAACACCAATTGATTGATGTGGCGGCCGATCGAAGAGGGGCGTTTTAGTGTCATTAGCCAAGCCTCTCGTTATCAAGTTTACGAATCGTAAGCACCAAGAAAGCGGTGATAAATAACAAATAGTAAATGATGTCGGTGCTATTCAAAATGCCGCTAAGGAAGCTTTGGTAATGGCCAAAGTGAGATAAGTAGAGTAATAAGTCGCTGGGTTGTGTAGTGCGAGTACCTGCAAAATACAAAAGCCCGAGTATTAGCAAGAATCCAAAGCCGAGTAGCGCAGCCATCATCGTTTGTTTTGTCAATGAAGATAAATAAAGCCCAGCCGCCGCAAACGAACTGAGTAATAAAAACAATCCTAAAATGGCACTGAGTAACTGAGCAATATCTAACGAAGTGCCCATTAGCAATGAAAGTGGCATTAAGCTAATCATTCCAACCAAAACAATCACGAGTAACTCAAGCGCAAGGTACTTACCCAATACAATCTGAGTAGCTGAAACAGGCGCGGAACGAAGTAAGGAGAGCGTTTGGTTTTGCCGCTCTTCAGCAAAACTTCGCATAGTAAGCAGCGGCATAATCGCCAGCATCAAAATCCCAGTATAAGTAAATAGCTGTGTTAATACCAAGTCAGTCACACCATAGGGAGCTTGGTTAGCAATAATTTGTGGTTGCAGGTTGGTAATATAGTTTTCAACTTGCACCAAGAAAAGGTAGGCGAGAATGACTTGTACAAGAGCAAGTAAAACCCAAGCCAGCGGAGTGCGAAATAGTCGTCGAAACTCTGAAAAGCCAATATTAAGCATGGCTGGCCTCCGGAGCGCCTTTTAGCTGCTGATTAAAGAAATCTTCCAAAGATTGCTCACGAGCGTTAAGAGATTCTAATGACTCATTTAATACCGTATTGCCTTTATTAATGATCTGAACCCGCCCACAAACCGCGTCAACCTCTTGCAAAATATGTGTCGAAAGAATGATTCCATGTTCTTTGCCCAGTTCGCGAATCAAATTGCGAATCTGCTCAAGCTGTAAAGGATCCAGTCCAACTGTAGGTTCGTCTAAAATAATAAGTGGCGGTCGATGCAATATGGCTTGTGCAATACCCGTACGCTGCTGATAGCCTTTCGATAAGTTGCCAATCAATCGCTTTTGCAAACTACCCAGCTCACAATTCTCAATCGACTGTTCAACCGCTTTAGTTAAAGCTTTACCTTTCAGCTTATGTAACTTCCCACAATAATTAAGGTATTCAAGAATCGTCATATCGCGATAAAGCGGAGGTGTTTCGGGAAGATATCCAATCAAGCTACGAGCCTGTAGCGGCTGCTCTTTTAAATCAATACCATTAATAAGCACAGTGCC
>CALKXC010000030.1 GCA_938004025.1 uncultured Leucothrix sp.
AAATTCAGACGACGTAAGCATCATCAGAAGCGTACGGGTCATCGTCAATATATAACTAAAGTTGAGATCACAGCGATCTCTGCATAAAGATAGATTTTTTATCTTACAGCATAAGAGGATTTAGTAATGGCACATAAGAAAGCGGCGGGTAGTACTCGCAATGGTCGCGATTCGGTATCCAAGCGATTGGGTGTAAAGCGTTTCGGCGGTCAGGTAGTCACAGCAGGCAGCATCATCGTTCGTCAGCGTGGAACACGTTTCCATGCAGGTACTGATGTAGGCTGTGGTAAAGATCACACGTTGTTTGCGAAAGCTGACGGTGTTGTGGTTTTTGAAGTTAAAGGCCCAAAGAACCGTAAGTTTGTAAGTATCCAAGCAGCCGCTTAATTACTTCACCAAACTTGATAAAGCCTCGCAATTTGCGGGGTTTTTTTATGCCTGTAATAAAAGTTAACTTCCTTCCATCTCAGGTTTAATCCCATATATCCTTTGTAACTGCCATCGTGTCGTAAGAATGATTAAATTAGGATTTACGATCTTGTATGGTTAGTTATCTATGCCGCAGTATATTATAGGTTTATCCGCGTATTATCATGACAGTGCGGCTGCATTGATCAGCGATGGTGTGATAGTTGCTGCTGCGCAGGAAGAACGCTTCAGTAGAAAAAAACATGACCCTGCTTTTCCTGAGCAGGCGATTCAATACTGCCTTGAGCATGCAGGCATTGGTCTTGGTGATGTCGATCATATCGTTTTTTACGATAAACCGTTGCTTAAGTTCGAACGGTTACTCGAAACCTATTTGTCATATGCTCCAAAAGGTTTTCGCTCCTTCATGGTTGCGATTCCTATCTGGTTAAAAGAAAAACTGTTTTTGAAAAAAACACTGAAACGATCTTTTTCTGCTTTGTCAGGCATTTCAGAAGACGATTTACCATCGCTACTCTTTACTGAGCACCACCAATCCCATGCTGCTTCCGCATTTTTCCCGAGCCCTTATGATAATGCCGCTGTTATGTGCCTAGATGGGGTCGGTGAATGGGCAACCACTTCGGTTTGGATAGGTGAAGGCAATAAGTTAACCCCGCAGTGGGAGATCGATTTCCCACATTCACTTGGATTATTGTACTCAGCCTTTACTTATTACACAGGGTTCAGAGTTAACTCTGGGGAATACAAGCTAATGGGCTTAGCTCCCTATGGAGAGCCAAAATACGTTGACCTGATTTTGGATAATTTAATCGATTTGAAGGATGATGGAACCTTTCGCCTCGACATGGGCTTTTTCAACTATGCGACTGGTCTAACAATGACTAGTAAGAAGTTTGAAAAACTGTTTGGTGCTCCTGCACGAGAGCCAGAAGCCGAGTTAACACAGCGAGAAATGGATATCGCTCGCTCAATACAAGCGGTGACCGAAGAAGTTGTATTGCGACTGGCTAGAACAGTTCATAAAGAGACTGGTCAAAAGAATTTATGTTTAGCGGGTGGTGTGGCGCTAAATTGCGTTGCGAATGGCCGTTTGTTAAGAGAGGGACCTTTTGAATCTATCTGGATTCAACCAGCTTCAGGTGATGCGGGTGGTGCAATCGGAGCAGCTTTATCCGTCCACCATGAGTATTTGGAGAAGCCACGAACAACTTCTCAAGCTGACTCGATGCGGGGCTCTTATCTTGGTCCATCTTTTGATAAAACATCGATAAAAGAATACTTAGATTCGGTAAACGCGAGCTATACGCAGCTTGAAGATGATGAGCTCTTTAAGTCTGCTGCTGAGATTTTAGAAAATGAAAATGTCATTGGTTGGTTTGCAGGTCGAATGGAATTTGGCCCAAGAGCATTAGGCGGTCGTTCAATTATTGGTGATGCGCGCAGTAAGAAGATGCAGTCTGTCATGAATTTGAAGATCAAATACAGGGAGTCCTTCCGGCCTTTTGCCCCAATAATAAAGCATGACAAGGTTTCTGAATGGTTTGAGCATGTGGGGCCAAGCCCGTATATGTTGATTGTTGCTCCGGTTCGAAAAGACAAACGCAAGTTGATGACTGAAGAAGAGCAAGGCTTGTTTGGTATAGAGAAGCTTAAGCTGAACCGATCAGAAATTCCTGCCGTGACACACGTAGATTATTCGGCACGGCTACAGACGGTACATCCTGAGACTAATCCAAGGTTTTATAGTCTGTTAGATGCATTTGACGAAAGAACTAACTGTCCGTTGTTGGTTAATACTTCATTCAATGTGCGTGGAGAACCCATTGTCAACACTCCAGAAGATGCCTATCGATGCTTTATGCGTACGGATATGGATTTCTTAGTATTGGAAAATTTCCTAATTGATAAGACTAAGCAACCGGACTGGCAGGAAGCTGCGGATTGGAAGCAAGAGTTTGAGTTGGATTAAGGTTTATGAGCAATGACACCGTAACACCAAGCAATAAAACGCATTTTTCGCCTAAGGAGCTTAGAGATTTCGGGCTGATTATGGCAGGAATGCTCATACTCATGTTTGGATTCGTGCTTCCTTGGATTTTTAGTTATTCAACTCCCTATTGGCCATTCATAGCTGCAATAGTGTTCGCTGTCGTTGCTTTACTACGGCCCGTCCTGCTAGGCCCTGTAAACCGCGTCTGGTTGAAAATCAGTGACGTATTAGGATGGATAAATACCCGTCTCGTGATGGGGGTAATGTTTTTTCTGTTGATCGCACCAATAGGAATACTGATGCGTTTGCTTGGTAAGAATACTTTGAGCTTAAAGATATCCGATGA
>CALKXC010000031.1 GCA_938004025.1 uncultured Leucothrix sp.
TTCCTTGAAGGCAGTGGGATTAATGTAGATCAAGGCGTATTGGTGAACCACCACCTCGAAACTAACGTTCCTGATGTTTACGCTGCTGGTGACGTGGCCCAAGGCATCGACTTTACTACAGGTGGATATAGCGTTCACGCAATCCAACCGACGGCCGCTGACCATGGAACGATTACGGCGAAAAACATGGTTAGAGGCAACAAGACGCGTCACAAAGGAAGTTTGCAGATGAACATTCTTTCGACGCTAGATTTGATTTCAACCT
The DNA here is from genome assembly GCA_938004025.1 of uncultured Leucothrix sp. Classification (GTDB taxonomy): domain Bacteria; phylum Pseudomonadota; class Gammaproteobacteria; order Thiotrichales; family Thiotrichaceae; genus Leucothrix. The sequence continues at coordinate 266 of CALKXC010000031.1, forward strand.
CTTATGGCGCTTGGGAAGGTGTTGAAGGTGGCGAACATTCAGAGCTACTCGATGCAGATAATTATCGTTACATCCGCCTCCAATTCAAAGACGACAAATTGGTTGGTGCTAACACGCTCGGTATCACTCAGAACATTGGTGCGCTGCGTGGTTTGATTCAAAACCAATCGAAATTAGGCGTTTGGAAAGAACGTTTAATGGAAAACCCGACACACTTTATGGATGCCTATGTATCAATCACGGGTAACCATTCATGAAGGTAACCTTTAAGCTGTTTGCAACGCTGATGAAATATCTCCCAGCCGATGCAAATGGACATGAAGTCTCAATGAATGTCGACAGCAGTACCTCGGCTTACGACATTCTAGACAAATATGGCGTGCCCCGTGAAATGGCTCATTTGGTATTAGTTAACGGCGTTTATTTGCAACCAGAAGAACGCCTACTACCACTTAAAGAAAATGACGTTTTGGCTATCTGGCCACCTGTGGCTGGAGGCTAACATTGTCTGAAAGTACCATAATTGAGTTAGAGATGGGCCTACCTGAAAAGGAATTTGGCTCGGTGCTACCGAACGCCTCCAAGCCTTATATTGTCCAGCCGACTAGCACTGGCTTTGCTTTACAAAACGATTCGGGGCAAAGCATCATTATCGATAAAACAGTGCTATCTCCTCGTGCGCTAGGTTCTGCAAGAATACCTAGAATGAAGGTGGTTATCACGTTTGATGGTCATGATAAAACAGAAGTAGAAGCCTATATGAAGCGCTTTAATCGGTATATGCATCGCGGTGGTGGTTAGTGACGACAAAAGTGATGACGCCTGAACTAAAACAGCGCTATGACCGCCAAATTCGCCTCCCATCTATCACTGAATCTGGGCAGCAGAAGTTCCTAGATGCGCGAGTGTTGATTATTGGTATGGGCGGACTAGGCTCACCTGTAGCAATGTATCTTGCCGCTGCCGGTATTGGACATTTGGTGCTGAGTGATTTTGATATTGTGGAAAGCTCTAATCTGCAACGGCAAATCATTCATACCGAACAGACTGTGGGCCAGCTGAAAGTGGACTCGGCAAAACAATTCATCGCCTCCCTGAGCCCTAACACCGAAGTAACCACTATTGACCATGAACTTAGCGAAGATGAGCTTGCCGAGCAGGTGAATCTCGCTGACGTCATCGTTGATTGCACCGATAACTTCCCTAGTCGTTTTGAATTAAACCGCGTTTGTATCAAGCTGAAAAAGCCCTTAGTTTCAGGGGCGGCGATTCGCCAAGAAGGCCAGATTAGTACTTATGACTCTCGTAAAGAAAATAGCCCTTGCTACCAATGCCTATACCCTGATGAAGGGCTTGAGAGCGTCACTTGCTCAATGGAAGGGGTAATGGCACCCGTTGTAGGTATAATCGGTACCATGCAAGCACAGGAAACGTTAAACGTGCTCCTTGATCGACCTGCCCTCGTTGGCACTTTGTTACTACTCGATGCACAATACTTGGAGTGGCAGCGCATGCAGCTCCCCAAAAACCCAAAATGTCCCGCCTGTTCTGAGACCCAAACATGACACCTGCACAACAGATTCTAGCCACGGCCGCTTTTCAAGCTTATAACGCCATGGAAACCACCAAAAAGCGTCATTTAGATTTGATGCTAGCGATTGATAAGCGCGGTAAGAAATTCAATCTCACCGCAACTGATGCGGAAGTTGATATGCTGAATCGATTATTGAAAGATCACGATGCACAGGTTGAACAATTTAAGTTAGAAAGCGATACGCTTAAGTCAGTTAACCCTGAGGCACATCTGGCAATGTTTAAGTATGTTGGTGAAATCCACACTATGCTGGATGCCTTTGTTCAAGACGAGCCTGGGCATTAAACCAACCCCAGCACAATCGATTTTAAAACGTCTTGAGTGGCGAAAGCCTATCAATTTCAGCTTCACTCATTGTCTCAACGCTGTCTTTATCAACACCAGCAGGCAGCTCATCGGCCTTGTAAGACACGCGCCCAGTGGCTGCATCGATCGTGCCTTTTCCGGCCAAACTTGCGACCTCAGCCCCCATACCCTCTTTTAATTGAGAACCTGAAGCAACAGAAGAGCCTGCTGATTTAGACGCATTTCTATTAACTGATCCAGTCGTGGCTCCCTCAGCCTGCCCATTTGATTTAAAGGTTGGCTTAGCATCATTTTGGGCCGATAAGGCAGCAGCCGCTGCAGCAGCATTTTTGGGGTCTTTAACGTGCTTTAAGCTCTTCTCTTTATGATTAACCGGACAAGGCTTGTCATGATAGAAAACCTCGTCCTGCTGATTAACACACTTAAAAATAGCCGCTTGCGCAGAACTTGAGAATGTTAATTGAAACAAAACGACAAGTCCTACGGCCTTCAATATTTTACTTTTCATTATAATATCTTCCATTAGTTCTCAGCAGGATTGCTCCAATAAGCATCTTCCAAACCACAAGCACTGTAACCTGAAACAGGAGTCGACTTTCGTCCCCATCGGTAATCTACCGGGTGCTTACAATTACCTTCTTCGTCGATCTCGAAAGTACCAAACACCAACTCAGGAGGAGGGACAATTCCAGGGTATCCTGCACTTGGCAGTCTTGGTGAACTTCCACCACCACCCGCAAAAGGTACATAATCTAAGGTTTGACGAGAATTTGGATCATTAAAGTTTATACCCGCCTTACCTGTAACAACATTTAGCGCATACAGGTGACTCACCGAGTCACTTGAATTGCCACACTCAACGTGACCATTACCTGGAACAAAAGTGGTAAACATAACGGCACCATTTCTTGTCACCGCACCAGTCAGTATTTTTTCTCCTGTCTCTGGAAAAGAAACCATCCATCCACGTTTG
>CALKXC010000032.1 GCA_938004025.1 uncultured Leucothrix sp.
TGCTGTCCTGCTTTACTGAAAGTAACATAAACTTGGGCACCGCTGACTTGAGTTCTGTATTGAGCCTGCTGATTCATTGCCACCATCACTCGTAGCTTACCGTTTGCTCTTGCTGTGCGAACACTTTTCACAAAAGGTGATTGAATTAGCTTCTTTCGAACACCTAAACTCGACTCAGTGTCTTTAAAGTCTAAAACAACAAGATTTGGGGAAGTCATTTTGAAACTGCTTGGAGTATTGACGGCAGAATCAAAGAAAAAACGCAGTTGGGTACTTGAATTACCCTGGTTAACAGCATCGACTTTTTTCAAGCTTGCAGCAGCAAAACAGTCAGCAGATAAAAGCAGCCCTATTGGCAGTGCTATTGCAGTCATTAGACGGATTATAGTTTTCATGTTCGGACCCATTATTTTTATTACTTTAGTCGCATTTTTTATTATGTGGCAAAGAGGCTAAACCATTTTATTGATCTAATAGCAGCCTGTTTTCTTGCTCTTTATATCCACCAAGACCATTTGATACCGTTTCGATTAGACCAAGCTCAGCCTCCGACACAGAAACAATCTTCCCGTAATTTTGCCCAACATAGTTTCCAGCTTTTACACTTTGAACACCTCCGTCGGGAATTTTAATCAAGGCCCAAAGGTTACTATCTTTGCTAACGGTACCGACCATTTGCAAGCTATCCAAAGGGAAACCCTCAAGGAATTCTTTAACTCGTGTTGTATCCACTTTGATACCATTATCTACGATAGGTACTTCACTTGGCGCTAACATAGAAACATCAAAAGGATCCTTTTCATTGCCAGGGTAAACATAACGGAGATAAGGTTTAATTTCTGGAATAGGATCTATCGCTCTGGCTTGCTTAGAACGATGCTCATCAAAATACACTTCCAAGTCAGAAGTATCTTTAATACAACCACTTAAACCAGCTGACAGGGATGCATAAATGACAATTTGGAGTAATTTTCCCAGAGCTTTATTATTTTTATTGGGATTCATTAGCTATCACCTTCTTCATTTTCATCGAGGTAACGATAGGTTCTAATCATCGCTTCCATGGTGAGCCTAAACGCGGCCTTTCTTTTGTTTTTATTTTTGTTTTTCTTTTCATTATCCAATTTCTCTGGTGCTAAACGAATGTCAGAGATAGTAACAATTCTCGGCAACCCTGAAATATCACTTACGAAAGCGGCCAGTTGATTATAAGTTCCATTTGCTTTGAGCATTATTGGCTTTTCAGCATAGAACTCTTTTTGCTGCTCAGGCTTAGGCTGGAACAGTTCAATTTCTAGACCATTCGACAATCCTTTCTCTGAAATATCCAAGATCAATCCTGGTATTTCTGTGCCACTTGGCAATTGCTTCATGAGAGAGCCAAATGATAGCTGCATCTCTTTAAGCTGAGAACGGAAAGCTGGCAGCTGGTTTGCCCTTGCTTGCTTGGTTTCAAATGATTTTCGTAGTGAAGACTCTTGAGCAACTCGGCTATCTAGCTCCGACATCTTATCTACAATGATCATTTTATAACCCATGAAAATAACCAAACAGCAGATTGCTAAAATTGCAAGTACCTTAACGGGTAAAGAAACGTTAGCTGGATCATCAATAAGACTATTAAGTTCCTGTAAATCAATTGCCATTGTCATTCTCCTCATCGCCGCCAGACTTAAGTAATTGCGACACACTCAAGCTAAAGTTTCTGAGGCGGTCAGTCTTTTTACGAGTGTCTATAGAGATAATATTCAGTGCAGAAGAGCTTAACCAAGGTGACATATCCAATCGATTCATGTAACTGGAAACTCGTGCATTCGATTCAGCCTTACCTTCGAGCTTAATCTTACCGTCCTTTTGCTCTAGATTTGTCAGATACATACCCTTCGGTAGCGACTTCACCATTTCGTCAAACAAATGAACAATACCGGGTCTTGTCGACTGAAGGCCTTCGATAATTGTAATTCTATCGAGCAGTGCTTTTTTCGTTACATCAAGCTTTTTAATTTCAGCAATAGTGGCATCAAGGTCTTTAATTTCTGCCTCTAGGTATTTGTTACGCGTGTTTTGCATGTCAATTTGTGATTGATAGAAAGTAAACCCACCAAAGACTGCCGTAGCTGCTACCGCAACTGCACTGACAACCATTATGACGAACTTTTTCTGGCTCTCCTTACGTGCTTCATCACGCCAAGGTAATAAATTTAATCCCGCCATTACAAGATCCCCCTTAGTGCTAGGCCTGTAGAAACAAGCATTGCTGGTATATCGCTACTAAAACGAGCAGGATTAACACGGGAGTTCAATACAACATTGGAAAATGGGTTTGCTAACGTTGTTGCAACACCCGTCGCGTCCTGAATTTGCTCGTCGATTCCAGGGATACTTGCGCAGCCTCCTGAGAGAAGAATTTTATCAACATTACCTTGCTGAGTTGATGCATGATAAAACTGTAAGAAGCGCTGTACTTGCCTCACCATATTTTCTCTAAAGGGGTCAAGCACCTCAGGGATATAACCTTCCGGTAAATTTCCATTCTTCTTAGCTAGACCTGCCTCAGAATACGGCAAGCCGTAGCGCTGCATGATTTCTTCGGTCAACTGCTTACCGCCGAATGCTTGTTCACGTGAAAAAACAACGCGA
>CALKXC010000033.1 GCA_938004025.1 uncultured Leucothrix sp.
TTAGGCTGCAACTGAACAATCTGCGTTTCCGATTCAAACAACACCAATAAATCACGAGATTGCCACACTTCTAACGGCTTGAGTCCAAATGCTTGTTCGTGAAGATCGGTGATCTCAATCTGCTGAGGTGCGCGAGCAGGAAAATCCATACTAAGTTTCTGCTCCGAGTCTATGGTGACTTCCAATTCACCACTCATGGTTTGAAAAGCAACATACTTTAACTCTGGCTCAAGAAATTTAAAAATCACATAAGCTGACGCCAACGTTGCATGACCACACAGATCTATTTCAACTGCAGGAGTAAACCATCGCAGGTCATACCCAGACCCTGATTTAATGATGAAAGCCGTTTCAGCCAGGTTATTCTCAGCCGCAATATTTTGCAGAACAGCATCATCCAACCACTCATTTAGAACACAAACGGCTGCGGGATTACCACCAAACACTTCGCTTGAAAATGCGTCTACTTGGTACATTGTAATGATCATTTAACTACTCTCAACTCATTAGTATTGCGGTTAGTTCCACTAACCCGTCTTTGCTACAAATGCTGCCAAACCCACAACAAATAACATGGCGACTGCCATCGTGATGTTAATAAGTCGCTGCCACTTGGGCGCAAGCTCCAGCTTTTGTAGCCACACTCCCATGCCCAACCAAAGGAAGTGTATCGGTACCCAGAAAATATTGCTAATCAGGCATTTAACTGCAATCTCAGTGATGGGTGCGTCAGGCATAATTGGAAAATTAGACAAGAAGAATGCATTGACGGCATAGGCCTTGGGGTTAATAAACTGCAGCATTAACCCGCCCCAAAACCCAGGCGGCTTTGTCGGGTTGATAAAGGCAATTTTTGACCCTGCCAATGCAATTTTTAAAGCGAGATACAGTAGAAATAACAAGGAGGCGATCGCTAGAATCATTCGAAGGTAAGGAATGGCTTCTAAGGTTGCAAACAAGCCTGCTGCTACAATAAAGAAGACTGCATTGTTACCAACAAATAGACCAAGTACGAAACGTAATCCTGCTTTAAAACCGTAGTTTGCACCGATCCCTGCGGTTGTTAAAACCCCCGGCCCTGGGGTGATAAGTCCAAAAAAGGTGGCTGCAATAAATGACCATAACACCATGACTTATCTCCTTATTGAAATCATTCTTGATTATTGACAGCGTGGCTGCTGTTGAAGCCCACCAATGACATCCAGTAATTTCTCACCGGGTACCGCAGGAGCCCATAGATAGCCTTGACCATAATCACATTCCAAGTCTGCTAATATTGCACGCTCAGGCTCCGTCTCTACTCCTTCTGCGACAACCTTCATTCCTAGCACTTTTGCCATCTTTATCATGGCATTAACAATAACGCGATATTCTTCAGAGTTGGAAAGATCAGACACGAAACTTCGATCTAATTTCAGCACATCAATTTGCAAGCGGGTTAGATACCCCATATTCGAATAGCCCGTTCCAAAGTCATCGATGGCCAAACGAACACCCAACTTTTTTAATGACTCAAGCTGACTATTGACCAATGGAATCTCCTGCAGCAGTGAGTGCTCAGTAATTTCGATTTCTAAAAAAACGGGGGATATTTGGTTTCTCTCCAATGTCTCAACAACGGTTTGATAAAAGCTTGATCGGGTTAACTGAAAGGCTGATAAATTGACCGCAACGGTTAACTGGTTTCCTGCATCATGCCATTTTTTGCAGTGTACACAGGCTTCGTTAATGACCCAATCACCAATGCTGTGGATCAGCGCTGTTGACTCAATGACTGGGACAAACTCATCAGGACCAATTTTGTCAGCATTCCCTCTGACCCATCTGACTAACGCTTCTACTCCTTCCACTTTATTGGTCCGCAAATTCACCTTGGGTTGAAAATGTAACTCCAACAAATTATTGCTAATAGCGTTTTTAAGACAGCTCACAATATTTAAATTGTGCATGTATTCACGATGCAATTTATGGCTATAACGGTAGTAGTTATCTTTCCCAGACTGCTTAGCTTTAATCATGGCAATATCTGCTTTTTTACAGGCGCCATTGAAGCTAGATAAGGAATCGCTGATCTTAACGATGCCCAAAGAAGTGGTGACACTGGCCTCAATACCCAGGATGAAATGTGGCTGCGCTAACGTTTTCAGTAACTTCTCTGCAAAACTCCCCTCGTCAAAATCTTGTTCTGCTCGTATGGCTAGTACAAATTCGTCACCCGCAAAACGACAGGCAAAACCATCTTCACCGACTAATGAATTCAGTCTGTCACTGATGATTTTAAGTAACTCATCGCCAGCATAATGATCGTACAGTGCATTAATATCTTTAAAATCATCTAAGTCCATAAAGTAGATGATGATGCATTCATGGCTGAGGTTTAGTTTTTGAAGTAGCTTTTGATAGCTAATTTCAGCACCTTTGCGATTTAACAATCCCGTTAAGGGGTCAGAACCTGCCAGCTTCTCAATAACAGCAAGAGATTCGACGACCTTTTGATTTTCTAACTTAAGTTCTTTGAACGAGCGTTTAACGACACCAGCAATAACCCAACACACACCAAAGCAAAAGGTAGTGAGTAACAGCGCACCAATAATTCGTGAAATAGGGTCGACAAGCGCCCCTTGAGAGACAGGCAGCCCACCCTCATGATTAAGTCCAATTAAAACAATAGCGCATGCCTGAAAAACAAATATTGAAACAAAAATGACACGACGGGCAAATAACGATGTAAATAAGAACAATACAAAGAAACAAGGTATAAATAGACTGTATAAGCCACTAATAAACCACGTAGTAAGCGCTACCAGAACGGCCCATAAATAAAAGAACGAAGCCGATGCAAGCGCATACCTGCCTTGATGAAGAACCATGAATAGGAGGGAGGTAGCAATCAACCCAAACGAAAATAAGATTAGATCTAATCGAAAATAGAATGAATTAGTGTCATTTACTGCATTCTGATCAAGCAGAAGCATATAAATAATATAGCCAAGCGCAGCAATCTGCGTCCCCAAAAAAACCTGCTTCAGTTGATAATTGGTGCTTGGTTTTTTCTCCCCGACCAAACTTCGATTTTCCATTAATGTCCTAAGGACTAACCCTCAACTTCTAAATACTGCACTTTATCTTTGACACCTTCCCAATCCTTAGCGTCTTCAGGGTGTGGCTTCATTTCTGTAATGACCGGCCATTTAAGGGATAAATCAGCATTCAACTTAATGAAGTGGATTTGATCTTCGGGTAGGTCTTCTTCTGCGTAAATCGCATCGATAGGACACTCAGGAACACATAAAGAGCAATCAATGCATTCATCTGGATCAATGACCAAAAAGTTTTCGCCTTCGTGAAAACAATCCACTGGGCACACCTCAACACAGTCAGTGTATTTACACTTAATACAGTTTTCAGTTACAACGAAAGTCATTTATAT
>CALKXC010000034.1 GCA_938004025.1 uncultured Leucothrix sp.
ACCACGTTGGGCCCCGCGCAGGGTGCCGACTTGTCGGCAGTTCGTCGAGGAATCAATCGATGCGGAATCTACACGCTGCAGTAAACTACAAAATGGTGGCCAGGGACAGAATCGAACTGCCGACACGGGGATTTTCAGTCCACGTCATACCTTTTCGGCCTCGTGGTTTCAACAACTTAGCGGGCTGATTACCCGGCTATTGCACTACTGAGAGCAACCGCGCACCACTGATCAACACAAAATTCACGCTGGAGTACAGGAAGAAGAAACCACCTGTAACCACTAAGCCGCCAAACGAAAAAACCTACAATCAAGATACTTTAAAAGTGAGATAACTACCATTTTTCCGCTCAATTATTCTATGACGCACTGGCCGGGACACATCATCCCGCTCCAACATATATCTGGCACTTGATCAATCTCCTCAGTTTCGGTCCGTAGAGCCCAATTCCGAAAAGGATGAGGAAGTTTAGTCTAGTGAGATAATCGATATGATTTTATTACTGGCAAAAAAATTAGTGGTGACGCATTCGCGGTATCACTGGCCGGTGCTTAGCTATAACTTTACTCGCTGATCAATATATAGATCAGCGACGGGGCAAATCCGCACCTCTATATATCCGGGTAGATTAGTTCTCTGATCTTTTCCGTAGCAAGAGAGCAGACTAATGCCTGGTTCGAAGTCCAATAATTTTACGATATTGGAATTAAGGTGGCTGGAGTCAGCACTAAGAGAGTTTAGCCAGTCTTTTTTTGCGGCTCCAAATTTGTCTTGTATCCTCTCATTGACCGCCAGGATCTCCTGGGAACTGAGCTTGTCTTTTTTGTACTCATACATGGCATAGACCAGCGTAATAAGTCCTAACTTGGAAATACTCAAAGCTCTTATGCCGTCGCAAATGGTTTTTCCTTTAAATCGGAGTTCGGGCCATTTACCGGGACCGGGTAAAACGACTATTGTTGGATCATCCACGCAGTATGTACGGCTGTAGCCGACAATGTTTTTATTATCCGGTGTGAACTTGCTGCTATCTGAAACGTTATGTCGTATGACATCATTAAGAATCGGATGGATAAAGTAGTAACTGGCGCTAGGTATGATCTTTTCCTTATGCTGGGTCGATCGGCTGGTTGGACCATTTAGACGTTGCTTCCAGGATGTTTGAAACCGTTGTTGGCACGGGCTGTTAGGTCGTTCATAAGAATAGCCGAGTAGCCCATGCTGGTACATATACTCTGAAAACGGGATCTGTTTGATAGCACTGTCTTCAATCGCATCATCTATAAAGCTCAATTCGTCTGAGCCGTGTAGGACGTTTGAGCTGACTTGACTTAGCGATTGATAGTAATTGTCTGACCAGCGCGGTATTGCGGTTTTTTTCCATTGACGAAAAATGGTGGTCCGCGCTGTCTCGTTAATACACTCGCGTAAGGCAGTGGCGATATGCGCCTTACTGTCAGTTGATTCGGTTGATAACATTGACGCTATGGCTTCACCGATAATCATGAGATCTCTCGGGCTGTATAACGTGTGTCTGAGGATAAAGTCGAAAATGCCTTCGATTTCCGGTTCACCGCCGTGTGTTTTGACATATGGATGCTCCAGATACTCAAGGCCTAGCCATCTCGCGATGGCGTCACAAGCATCCAGATTCGTCATCTGATCATCGTTATACATCTCAATATTTGCGATAAAGATACGTCGCAGGGCGTTCGCAGAGTATTTTAACTCAGTGCAATGATCCCGGGCTTGCAGTAATGTCTGTTCGGATATCTGGTTCAGTGCTTCCGCACGGAGTGATGTATAAACGTGGAGACCTTTGGCGTGTCGGGCAATGGCTCTAATAGCTAGAAGCAGTCCGCCTTGCAGGTCGTTCCAGGACTTTGGAACGTCTTGCATAATGTCGTATGCGTACTCCGTTTCATTGTCTAATAATTCAGATCGGTTTTTTCGGGAGTATTTGTAACTATCCGGAATGAACATCTCATCTGCATTATCGATTACTACGACAACATCCTTGCCCGTCTCGATAAAAACATCTCGCAGGGTAGTGAGATCTCCACCGAGCAAGGAGCTACGGTCGACCATCGCTTTCAGCACCGTTTCCAAGTTTTTACTCACCCTTAGAGTGGAAGGTTTGTAAGGAAATAGATCATCTAGCCCTTTGGAATCCAGTGATTGAGCACCTGCTGCATGGCATGCTGTGACCAACAATGCGCATTCCCACACCTTTGACCATTGATCTGCACTTGAAATTGGTGTGATGTATCGAAAGAGCTGATCAGTATCGAGATCAATCTTCAAATATTCGATGTCATTTTTACCTGTGGGGTGAAAAATGACGCCGCTATCCTTGTGTTGTTGCCTCATCCATTGAGCACGGTATCTAAGAAAGAGCGTCTTCCCGTAACCCTTTGGCGCAACAACGACTTGCTTTGGCGAGCCAATGTTGGATGCTCTGATGAAGTCTCTGACTCCATTGTCACCGGACGGTGTTACCAAATATTTATCACTGTAAGAGCGCTGAGCATCTTCAGAAAAGTACTCGCCAATATCGATGCTACCGGCATCATAGTTCCAAGGTTTCAAGGGAGTCTTAGTCTCGTCATTGTTTTTAGTTTTGCAAATTCTCCTACGAAACTCCCTCTAATTCAAGTTATATACCCCTCCCTTCCCACACTGATGAAATTCCTCCGCCAGCGCTATGCAAAGTCGTTGTTTTCGAGCGTTGCTAGCCCGTCATTTAGTCATTAAAAAGGTGGCAGTTAAAAAAAAACAAGCATAGAGAGGGGAGAAATTTGCATGAAAAATTTGGAGTATTCATCAAAAAAAACATCAGAATTACCAACTCCGAAAGGAATGTGGAGAATCAGAATCCTGGGTCGCGACAGGGCTTGCGTTGCACAATGCCCGGAAGATGAGCGACGAGCGCTAGAACGACAGTGCACCGCTAATGTTTTCTCAGCTGCGTTCGTTGGGATCGGCTGTGCGGCCGGTCTGTCGGTAGGTGGTTTTGAAACACCAGGCGCCATCGCTGTCGGCACCGTCTTTAGCGCCGGTATTATGTTGTTCGATACTGCCTATGGTGAGCGTGCAAGCAATGATGCTGCACACAACTTGGCGATAGGTAAGAAAGCGAGCGTCAAAAGCGGCATTGCGAATATTTTCTTTGCCATACCGCGGTGTTCAATCGCCTTAGCAACAGCATTGTTTGTCTCAACGTTTGCTATGCAGTTGCCATTCGGCGCTGATGTTGATGCTCGAAGTGCCCTGGTGGAAGAAGGGCTTAATCGCACTGTCGTCGATCGATATCAGGAGATCGTTAAAAGCGAAGAATCTGTTCGTGTAGCAGCAGCGGCGCTTGAGGCGGAGATTGAAAGCCAACAAGAAGCAGCGATAGGAGAGCTTCGCAAAAAAATTAACGCAGCGAATGACGATTTTGAATACTGGCAGGTTGTGTCGCTTTGCGAGCTTCACGGCGCTAATCCAGGTAAGGGGTGCCCTGACGATGTTAGTGCTCGGATCGGCCCGGGAGTCAATTACAACTATGCAATTGAGCGTCGTGATGATCAAACAAAGCTAATTGCAAAATACGAATCAGAGCTATCGGAATTTGATGTCACAAAGAATACGACTGCACGCATTGAACTGGAACGCTGGCGTGAGACGAAATCGGATCGAGCGCTAGCAATGGCGCAATCGGATCCAGATTACGTGGCCACGCCCAATTCGCTTTTATACCGCATAGAAGGCCTATGGCAATTGGTTCGCTCCCATCAGGTGCTGCTTGTTGTTGTTCTCGCACTCGATATCGTATTGATTGCCTTCGACACGATGGGTATGCAAATAGCCGGTTGGCGTCGTGGCTCACCCGGTCAGTACGAATACATGAAGGCAAGTGAAATCCTGGAAAGAGAGTCATTGCTTCGACAAAAACGTGCGATTACTCGTCTAAGAGAATCGAAGCTCTTGGACAGAATAGAAGCCCATGAACACGCCATTTTCTTGCGTAGTTTTGCGCGTGAGCAGTGGCATAAAAACTGGCGCGCCTCTGAAGGAGGACCAGGTGAGCCGCCGACCACACCGATGCACTAGTTGTAACTTATCCATTTAAAACTTTAAAGAGGAATTAATTATGAATCACAATGACATTGATGTACCGAGCAAACTTGAGCAATATGGCCTCGAGATTCGCGACGCCAATTACGATAAGTCGCCGGTGGAAAGTGAGCTGGAACCAGACACGTCTTTAACCGATCACAAACTACAGGAACCTTCTTCATTGGGCCTCGTAGAATCGTTAAAGACACACTTTCACTCTCAGAAGGCGAGTGGGGCAATGCTTCGTAACGTACAAGAGTCGGCTATTCACTATCGTGGCAGAACCATGGAGCTTGCAGAGCGTCTGGGCCATGATTTGCGCAGTCAGAAATATTTAAACGAGGCGCAGCGCATTGGTGGACGTTTGTCTTCCGAGTTGTTGCAAACAGCTAATTCGATCGCCGAAGAAAATATCGCTACGACTACGGGCGCTATTGCTCAGGCGAGCGTGCTTGAACAAAACCGTCAGAAGCAAATACATAGCATGTTAGCTCACGACGACATTCTCGAAAGCGATGCGAATGAGGCATCATTGGTTAGTGCAAAACTAACTAAGATCGCGAAGCAAGATGTTCTTGATCGGCATATGAAAGTAACTGAGCAACAGCGTAGTCAGTTTACGCATGCGATTGAATCAGATCCGACAAAGAGGACTTAGACAATGAAAACGAATAGAGAAGTCTTACTGGCTTTTTCAATTGCAGCAGGTGTAGCTTGCGCTGGCATTGCGCCGGCCCAAGCCACTGATCGTGAAAATTCGTTCAAGCTGGTTGTATCCGCTACAGGGCAGCATCCATCTGGCGGTTCGTTTGATGGGTTCCGTGTCTTTCTGCTTCCCATAGAAACCACTACGGTGAACGAACCGGACATTGCCGTGCGTATCGTTGAGCTTGATGGTGCTCGTTGGCTAGCTGATTCTGAAGGTACTTCACCGTGCCCGGATTCCATAAAATGCGAATTTTCTGTTAACAGCGTTAATGTGGAAAAACCGTTTGCAGTTCTGGTTCTGGATAGTGATCCATGGTTAACGCATGCATTTGCAGCGATCGATAGCAGCAGTAAATTCGCGGAAAAAACACTAAGCATTGCCGGTGAACTAGCGGACAAAATTGAGATTCCGAAAGCACTCGAAACTCAATGGAAATCTTTGCTGGCATCGATACCTTCCAAAGGCGCGATTTCTGAGAAAACTAACGAGCTTGCATCGCGTGTTCCGGTCGGAAAGGAGACGCTACAAAGCCTGATTGGTTACATGTCCGCCGATGGAAAACTGCAAGCGCTAAAGACGCGTTTTGTACCGGGCACGCATGATCTTATTGATGCCGTTATTTTCGTGCCGGACAGAGGTTCAAGCCGTGATGAGATCTCCAAGTTAGCCCAGCGCGTTCGCGAGGACGTTGATCAGATTGCCGGCACCATTCTCGAGAATGCAGAGCGACGTGTTTCCGGACAGTTGCGAAAAGAATATTTTTCTGATTGTTCCATGATCACCTGTGATTTTTCATATTCATCCGTACATTTCCAGGAAAATTATCATGACTGATAGAAGACAGTTTCTTGCCTATACAGGCATGGTTTTAGTGACTGCAGTTTCGCCAGAAGCTTTTGCATCTAAAGGGCGGACTAAACCTAAACCGACAGTTGTTCCCAAAGCCAGCTCGGTAGTTCGAGCATCCACTGCGTCAGGTGGACACATGAACAAGCACTTTAACAGGCCGCCTTCTTATGCCCGTAATAGGGTGAAGACGAAAGATTCGCGATTGCTTTTTAATACCGTCAGCAAAGGCGGTACAGCCAATGGAGCCAAACCAAATAAGGCGGTGACAAAGAAATTAGAAAGCGCCTACTACGGTTCGCACATTAATAAAGGGCATTCCCCGAAGGTTGCTAGAGAAATGACCCGTCAGTCCATTGGCAAGCTGAACGCACAGTTGAAGCATCTGAAGTCCTTTCGTTCCAAACCTACTCGTGTGTCAA
This sequence comes from uncultured Leucothrix sp., assembly GCA_938004025.1. Classification (GTDB taxonomy): domain Bacteria; phylum Pseudomonadota; class Gammaproteobacteria; order Thiotrichales; family Thiotrichaceae; genus Leucothrix. The sequence continues at coordinate 6,080 of CALKXC010000034.1, forward strand.
TGATTACGCAAAACGCTAAGTCATTTGATCGTATGGTTAATGCGGCACTTAAAAATCCAGCCAATAGAAAATTGTTGGCAGACGGTAGAAAAAGTACTGCTAAGCACCTTAAGCGCACCGTAGCTGTGCCCATTAAGTCGTCCAAAGGTATTGGCTATGTCTACAAAGCGAAGCCGGGGCAAAAAGGCAAATACCTCGCTGCATCTACCGGCAATCTTCACGTTGGATTTACTCGTAAAGGTGTTCCATTTGTTCACATGGTGAAACTCAATGAAAACGTATGAATTAACAATATCGATGTTCGACGCTGTTTTTCACGAATACGCAGATTATGAGGATGATCTGGAATCGAATTTGGTAGAGCACGTTTTGTCATTGCCAGATAATGCTGGTGAGAAACTTGGCATAGCCTTAAAACAACTCAGCAATATGAAAGACGATCAACGTGATCAATTATTAGACGAATTGGGTTTTGCGTGGTCGTTTTCTGAGCCGGGTAAATTCTTCAGCGCACTCTCAGAAGTCGTTTTGACACTAAGCGATCGATGAGTCTTCGAAGTGTGTTTGCCAAGTCCAAAGATGGATCAGTCGTTGACAATGAGTCAATTAGAAACAGCCTTTAAATAAAATATTTATCGCCGGTAACCAGTCTTCGCCATAAGCGAAGGCTTGTATAAATTTCAAGCCATCCCCCTCTAGAGTGATGTGATCACGCAATTCAATCACAGATACAATAATTGAGTATTATTTCACCGGACTGAGGTTCCGGTATGTGCATCACATTTTAATAATAACCTAAGCGTGGACATGGTGGATTCAACCGGTCATCGCAACACCTCTAAGATAACAATCAACTTAGAGGTAATCAATAATGCCAATAGGAGAAAATCTCAGCGCAGGAGAGATAGCACTGTAATCCCCCCATTTAGCATTGGATATTTATATTTGGATTTGATTATTAATGGGTGGATTACCCCTCAACTTCTCAGGATGAGTCAAAGCCCCCTAAGTCAGAAGGCTCGTGCTGGAACTATCAAAGCTGCGAAACCGGGCAAGCGTTGGTCTTTCTCTAAGAGGACTTAATCGAACACATCAGATCACTGTATCGAGTCAAAGCACCTCTATTACCACTAGACACCGGCTTAGGAATTAATAGGTCATGTCAATCTACAAACCAGGCACGACCTGGTGGACCTGCTTCACGTCACCTAAGGGAGAAAGAATACGGCGCTCTGCTCGGACTAAAGACAAAAAACAAGCACAAGAATTCGAAGACCGATTAAAAGCTGAGCTATGGCGTGTCCAGCATTTGGGAGACAAGCCGCGCCGCACATGGCAAGAAGCTGTTGTTCGCTGGTAAAGTAATACCGAGCACAAGGCAGACCATAGCAAGGACATAGCTAAGCTTCGCTGGCTTGACGATTTCCTCGCACATTTATATCTGGATGAAATTGACCGAGACGTTGTAGATCATATTGGTGAAACTAAGCGCAAAGAATCCAGCGCATCAACCGCCAATCGAAATCTCGCTGTCATTAGAGCGATATTGATCATATCGCGCGACGAATGGGATTGGATAGACAAAGCCCCAAAAGTAAGACTCTTCAAAGAACCCAAAAAGCGCGTTCGTTGGATTACTCACGAGCAGGCTAAAACTCTTTTGTCTGAGCTGCCAACTCACCTGGCAGATATGGCGAAGTTTTCCTTGAACACTGGGCTTCGACAATCCAACGTAAGCTATCTAAAGTGGGACCAGATTTCTCTCGAACGTCGTTTAGCCTAGATTCACGCGGAGGACTCGAAGAACGCCAAGGCGCTTGCAGTGCCTTCAAATCAGGGCGCAATGTCCGTGCTTAACAGATGCGTATTCCGGCCTAATCTGGCCACCCATTCTGGAACTAAGTGGCCAGGCGTTCTGTTTTTATCTGGCCAGTGATTCTGGAATTAAATGGCCACTTTTGGCGTCTGCGCCAGAATAAGTGGCCACTTTCCAGAATCAC
>CALKXC010000035.1 GCA_938004025.1 uncultured Leucothrix sp.
TAGTTGTAACCACATCGTTTAGAGTCCTAGTTTCTTTTCTAGGTAATGGATATTGGCTCCACCTTCAACGAAGGCTTCATCTTTAAGTATGCGTCTTTGTAGCGGAATATTGGTTTTAATTCCCTCAATGACCATCTCTTCAAGTGCACCTTGCATACGCTTAATTGCGCTAGGCCGGTCTTCAGCATGGACAATAAGCTTGCCAATCATTGAATCGTAGTACGGTGGTACGGTATACCCGCCATAAACATGAGAATCGACCCGCACACCTAAACCACCGGGCAGGTGGAAGCGCTCAACCTTTCCCGGCGAGGGTCTAAAGTTATCAGGGTCTTCAGCATTGATCCGACATTCAATAGAGTGACCTTTAGGGATGATGTCTTCTTGTTTAATCTGCAGCACTTCACCGGAAGCAACTAGCAATTGCTGTTTAACCAAGTCAATTCCCGTGATTAATTCAGAAACAGGGTGTTCAACTTGGAGTCTAGTATTCATCTCAATAAAATAAAACTCTTCGTTTTCGTACAAAAACTCAAAAGTTCCTGCTCCTCTGTAACCAATATCTCTGCAGGCTTTAGTAAGGATATCGCCCATGCGTTTTCTTTGTTCTGGAGTAATTCCAGGAGCAGGGGCTTCTTCAACTACTTTCTGGTTGCGTCGTTGCATAGAACAATCACGTTCGCAAAGATGAATAGCGTTGCCATGTGAGTCGGCAAGTACTTGGAACTCAATATGACGAGGCGTTTGTAAATACTTTTCCATGTAGACAACATCGTTACCAAAAGCACCTCGCGCTTCAGTCTTAGTCAATACTATTGACTCGAGGAGCTCTTCACTGCTCTCCACTACTCGCATTCCACGTCCGCCACCACCACCAGTAGCTTTGATAATTACCGGATAACCGATCTTTTCAGCCATCGCTAAGGCTTCAGGCCCATCATCTGGAATAGCGCCACCTGAGCCAGGAACGCAGGGAACATTGGTCTTAATCATGGCTTCTTTGGCAGAAATTTTATCGCCCATTAAACGAATTGTTTCCGCACGAGGGCCAACAAAAATAAAACCACTTGATTCGACTCGCTCAGCGAAGTCGGCATTCTCAGATAAAAATCCATAACCAGGGTGGATAGCATCCGCATCGGTCACTTCAGCGGCACTAATAATTGCTGGGATATTTAAATAACTTTCTGTGGAAGAGGCTGGGCCGATACAAACAGATTCATCGGCGAGTCTTACGTGCTTCAAGTCTCGGTCTGCTGATGAATGTACGGCTACTGTTCGGATGCCCATTTCACGACAGGCGCGTAAAATGCGAAGTGCAATCTCGCCCCTGTTTGCTATTAAGAGTTTCTTAATCATGGTAGCTCCCGATTATTCTACAACGAACAAAGGTTGGCCAAATTCAACAGGCTGCTCATTTTCAACAAGTACTTTAGTGATAGTTCCTGTCTTATCTGATTCGATTTGATTGAGCATTTTCATCGCTTCGATAATGCAAAGAACATCTCCAACAGCAACAGTCTGACCTATTTCAACAAATGACTTGGAAGTAGGTGATGATGCACGATAAAACGTTCCAACCATTGGTGATTCAATCACTTCACCAGTTTGCGCTGGTGGAGCAGCTGTTTCTGCTACGGTAGAAGCAGCAGCAGGAGCGGGTATTGCTTGAGGTGCTGCCGGAGCTGTAACGTAGTTTGTTGTGGAAACTGAGCTGCTCCTGGAGATTCTGACAGACTCTTCGCCTTCTTTTATTTCAATTTCTGCAATATCACTGCTGTTAATTAACTCAATCAATGTTTTTATTTTTCGTACATCCATTATAGAAACCCCTGAAATAGTTTAAAAACGCCACCGATTCAAATATTTCGAATTAATGACATGCTGATAACGGGTAGTATAAACCCTAAACATCCCATTGGGATTCAATAATTTCACAAAAAAGCATAAAAAATAGAGTTTTTCAGAAGTTAGCGATATTTAGATGGTATTTAGCTGATTTAAATAGAAATTGTTGCCCGAAATTTTTGGGTGGGACCTGTCCTGAGCGAACACATTGAAATGTTATGGAAATAGAGGATGAGTTTCTGTAGCGGCACTTAAACTTCTGGAGTAGTGTGATAGCCATAAAAAAGGCTTGCGCAATGGCAAGCCTTAGGGTGTTTCAAGGATTTATGATCAGTTTATTAAATTAAGAGCGCTTAATGTGTCTCTGTTTAACGTTCCTGTTTTCAAACCTTTTGTTTCCTGGAATGCAGTTAATGCCTTTACTGTGGTCGGTCCTAACTTGCCGTCTACGGGTCCAGGGTTGAATCCGCGCTGAAGTAATGCTTTTTGAATTCTAAATACTGCATTCGCTCTTGTTAATGGAGTATTGTCGTTACCTGCACTCGCGGCTTGCTTTGCAGCAACAGGCGCTTTAGGTTGAATTCTAGGCTTAGGCTTATGCATTACTTGCTTAACGTTCGCCTGATAGTTTGTCTTTGCAGCAACTCTTTGCTGCTGATATGGACGAGCTTTTGGCTTCGCGTAGGAAGGCTTTGGTGCATTTTGAGTGCGCATTTGTGCAGATTTACGTTGAGCTAACAGGTTAGCTTGGTGCTGTGCCATACGCTTTTGTTTAGCAAGTTGTACCTGACGTAAACGAGCTTGTTGAGCTACCTTACGTTGCTGAGCAAG
>CALKXC010000036.1 GCA_938004025.1 uncultured Leucothrix sp.
TCGCTTGATTGCCCTGTTGGGTCAGTGGAACCAGTAAGTCTTGCCCCGACAAACAGTTTGGCTTCTGCCAAAATCCACTAACGGCAGAAAACGCATCATCCCCCCAAGCAAAATCGACATCCTTCAACTGGCTGTACCAACGCACATAAGGAATATCTTCTTCATACTCGCCATCATTATTGCCAAAGTAATCTTCCATATACTCAGCCGCACTTTGGATATCTTCAAGGTCAAACAACGATCCATAGATTTGGGCAGTAAAATCACCGATGGACTCAGTCAGCGCTTCTGGAGTCCATTGCCCTGCATCATGAGGGATGCCCCTAACCACAACCGGCTGATTTTTTGCAATGTAATCTTGTGCAAACTCGGCAGCAGAGATATCAGAAATAACGTTCAAATTCACAGTATTTTCCTCGTTTCAGGGCTGAGCCCTACAATGTTTTATAAGCTAAATTGGGGGAGTTAGCTGAACTTGGTGTTTGCAGGCTAGCTTCCAATGTAGGTAATATTTCTTGAGTAATCTCTGCTGCATCAATCTGATCAGCAAGTTTTTCTCTGGCAGGGTTACCACCCCAAGTGATTCCTTGCCCTACAGTCGAACCCTTCATAACGAATGAATCCGCAAGTATTGTCGTATCAGACTCGATTTTTGTTCCGTAGTGAACAAATGCTCCAACACCGAAATTACAGCCCGACCCAACACTCACATGATCAGATTTAAACGTGCCATCTTCCAAAGAATGGCACTGTATGACGGAGGCGGCATTAAAGGTGCAATGATCACCGACACTCACCAGTTCCGGCTCTGGAAAACCGGCACCATCATCAAAAAACATTTTTCCAATCTTCATGCCGCGCAGCCTAAGAAAAAACGACATCATAGGTGTTCCAGAAAATAGGCCAACGGTCGTCATGAGTGACATTTTCCAATAACGCTCATGGTTCCAAAATGCTTGATCATATAGCGAACAATAGAGCGGCCTCATTCGTTTGAATCTCGACGCGATGCGCTCAAACAAGATGCCATAAAATATGACAAATAAAGTCGAAATAATCCCCAAACCCGATAAAACACCAGATAAAGCAGCGCTCGATAACTCAGCAGAATTGAATAACTTCCAAGCACCCCATGTCATGCATGAAATTAAAAATACCTGTGAAATTATCTTAAAAATATACAATGCCACGGTCCAAAGGTTTGAGGTCAGTTTCATTCTTAACCGTTTCTTTAGGACGTCAGGCTCTTTGAAGTGCTCGAACTTTTGATCGCGTAAAACAGAACGAGGAATTTCAAAAGGTGGAGAGCCCAACAAGCCAACACCCTCTCTTATTTCACCATCAATCGGTACCATCGCTTTGGTCGCGATTAAGCAGTTTTCACCCACCTTTGAGCCAACAGGGTAATGAATCGCGTTGCCAAGGTAAGTGTCAGGCGGCATCGTTATTTGTGAAATCTTGAACGAGGTGTTAGACACATCAACATTCATCAATTTCAATCCATCTGACACCAAGGTGTTTCGGGAAAACTTGCACAAAAAGGGCGAGTTATGGGTTTGCGCAACACCAAAGTTAGAACCTGTCTGAGTTGACTCTTTCATGTCGTACCCAAGGTAGTGTAGGTAATGCACTATCATTGAGCTGTCACCAAACAATATGCTGAGCGTCCTAGAGTTACTGAAGGCTGTCATTAACCTCGCAAGATGATATTGAGCGCCATACAGTGGATGCACCTTATCTGCGACTAGAAAAGGGCGAATCAAACGTGGCAATATCATTACTCTCGCTAGCTCCAGAATAATACCGGCGAAGTAAAGCCCAATGGTCGCTAGCAATAGCTTGGAAAGTGTCGCTACAGCACCAGATTCATTACTGTTTGCGAACACATCTAATCCATAGCTGGCTAGCAAATTGATGATAAGAAACAATATTGGGAATCCGAAAAGTATAGAGGTAACGATCAAATAGACCGTGTAGGCATTACGGTTAAATTGGCTGAACTTAAGAGGGGGCACTCTATTGTAATTAGTCGTCGTCTCAACCGCAGGTGATCCCTGATAAATCTTCCCATCAGGCACCTGCTGGTTTTCATGTAAGCAAGAACTGGTCCCAAGCTGAGTGTCGTCACCCATTTGTGCATTGATATCCAGAACAGTCGCTTCACTAATATAGGCGCGTGAACCAATGGTAATGCGACCTGGGCGTACATGACCTGACACCACGTTGTAACCATTAAGCGAGGCATCCTGCCGAATAATCGTATCGTCACCAATACTAAGCAAATCCACACAAGTAGGCGTCCTTGCAAAAAAGGTGACACGCTCACCAACCTTTGCTCCTAATGCTCTTAGATACCAACTGTAAAGTGTCGTACCTCTTGACAAATTAAGAGGGTTGGATCGTATCGCTGTGCGAGCAATCCAAAACCTGACATATTTAAGACTCCACAATGGGATGGTTTGATTGTCTTTAAAGCGACCAATGACGACCCATTTAACAGCAATCAGAAGCATCGACAAGCCTACAAAATACGCACTGCCCGCCATTAATGAACGGACAAAAACGTCAGTTACCCCTGAGGCAGCATTAACCCACTTATAAACTTCAACCAGTGCATAAGTAGCTAGCCAAGTGAGCCCAATTAAGTAGGCCAGCTGTATGACTCCACAAGTCACGTACTCAAGTGTTGAAGCAATATGAGGCGTAATTTCTGGTTCGTAAGCTGGGGCTGGCTGAGGCTCTTCACGCTTGCTTGGTTCTGCTGATTCTGACGTTGCCTGTGTAGTAACTTTAGAAGAAGCTTCAGATTTTTTCTGCTGTGCATCAATCATCTCAGCTAACTGCTG
>CALKXC010000037.1 GCA_938004025.1 uncultured Leucothrix sp.
TCACGTGATTTCAGTGTGCCACGACATCGAAGTATATGGAAAGCAATTATGGGAAATCAATAATGCTGATTGGCTATATTACTGGGCAAAAAAAAGGCAGCGCCTTGCGGCGCCGCCTTTGCTCTCTAAAGAGAATTAGTACTAACAACTGTAGTACACATCATATTATACCTAATGTGCTAGTAGTCGATTGGAATGGTAGCTGCGGCGTCGTCTCAAATCGACATGTTACTGAAAGTGTTATTCAGAGGTGTCTGTGACATAGAAGATCAAATCTGGAATGCGCAGATGGCATGTAGTCAGTGAATTCAATACCTGCTTAAAACGGATCAAAAAAGCAGTAAATGACTGGGCTTTTTGTCTTTATTTACGGTCTATTTGCATCGTATAACTAAGAGTTGATATCTTCACTTCTGGGTTGAGAGTTAGGTGTATGAGAGACAGTGAGAGCCACAGGCTGTGGTTATCTTCCGAGGCTTATACACTAAGACTGAAGAGTATCACTGTTATGACACCAATAATCCAGAACCAGCTCCAGTAATCTGTTGTGTTTCCTATAGGAGCTGTCTGGGTTACGCCATCGACCTTGTTTGTTACTACTACGACTACTTCATTGTTACCAACTGTCAGTGTATGGGAAACCGTTTTAGAGGACAAATCTTCATTGTTTTTCAAATACGTGGAAAGTAGAGGTAGATTTGTGGATAGTGATCTGGCTGCCAGTTCTTTTTCTTTTGCTCGTATGTGATTTAGAAGTTGTTGCTTCACTCCAACATCGCCTTGAGCTAACCAACTAAATCGACGTTCCATATGCTGAGGAATTTTATATGAAACGACCTCTTTTTGAAGTAGCTTTGAGACTTCAGAGACTGCAATTTCAATTGGTGTTTCAGGATTTACGTAAATCTTATGTTGAGATTTAGGAGCAACATGTTTCCATAGGCTCTCTGTCAGTCTTAATTTTGCATCAAGTGGCATTCGCTTTGGCAGAAGTGAAAATAAGCGTCCAGCCACCAATCCGCTCATATGTACTTGTCCGCCTTGCCATTTGTTCATCGTCTTTTTTGCGTATTCACCCGCCGATTTTCCGTAAGTAGCTGAATACTCATTTAATATCGAAGAGAGCTGATTCTCGTTCAGCGAAAAAAAATACTCTTTCACATCTTTGTCTGTGCCTCCGAGTTCTACCGAAAGCTGATCGGCCTCACGTATATGTTGTTGTGCTCGCTCATATCCGTAAGAACTGCGACGACTATTTGAGCGCCCTCTTGAACGATATCTGACCATTAAATATCACCACGAAGTCTGCGGATTAATCTCGTAAAAATATCTGTTTTCTCAGGTATCTCCAATACAATTACCACATTGGTGGTAGAGAGTTCAAAATTCTGGCTAAGGCTGATGATTGTGCCAGTAGGGCTAACTAACCTAGTTCTTGAAACATACTCTTTTATACAATCAGATATGTTCTGCAACTTAAGCTTGTCCAACTCTGTTAATGGTTTCCGCAGCAAGATATTTTCAAGCTCTTTGAGTTTCAACTGGTGATCTGTGCTCGAATAGATGTGTGCTCTAATAGATTTCACGTCAGCCCATGAGAGCAACGATGACTATCAAAGCAACAATACCTCCGAAGACGTAAAAGATGGTCATATCTTTTTCGCCTGTTTGCGATTTGGACAACTTGCCACTTTGCGCCTGCTGGGTATTACCCATGATCACTTCAGTCCGGCCTACAGAAGATGTTTGAGTGTGGCTTACTGTTACAGCGTTCCCGCTATCAGCAGCTTGTCGGGTAGTGTCAGTTAAATTATCTAAGGTTGTTTTCAATGCTGTTGCATCGATGCCCATTTCTTGCGCTTTCACCCCAAGATCGAGCATCCCTTTCGTATAGTCGATCAACAATGCTTTTCGGTCCGCTTCTGGAAGCCATGCAATATCCATTGATGTTCCTGCGGATAGTGGTATCTGAGTAGGCACAGACGCTTGTGGTGTACTTTGCATTTTTGTCTTTCCATTGTCGTCGGCCATAGCTACTATTTTCTACGGTTTTTCCGCCACTCTCGCGGAGTTATAAAATTCGTCGCCCACATACCCAGTAGGCTTTCCTTGGCAATCTGCTGATCAGCGACATAGTCGGTTGAATACTCAGTGTAAGCAATTGCCCACCCACTTCGCACCATCTGCCCACCCAAGTCGCTAATTGTATTTGTGCTGCATTTTCCAATGTAACGACCCCACCGATCTTTTCCGGTGCTCTCACACACTACGTTCTCGCCCAACGTCAAGTATTCCAGATACTCAGTTGCTGCTTTACCGCAATCAAACGTAGTTTCGTTTTCTTTGGTACAAGGCTGTGATTTTTCAGGGGCATCTATTCCATGAAGTCTAAAACGATCGCCACCCGCGTCAATGGTATCACCGTCGATAACGGTTACTCGCTGTGAGTGACCTTCTGACTGCTTTGATGAAGGTTTCTGAATACTTTGTCTCGTCAATAAAATGACTGCAACAATTACCGCCAACCCCACCAAAATTACATATCCGACGTTTAATTTAGCAAACGACGATATTGTATCCTGTGGCTTATAAACGCTCTTGAAAGTACGGAATTTCTTCATCTTTCACGATTGTATCGAATTTGATGAATCTGTTTATAGATTTACAGTGAATACAAACCGGGTGATATTACTGTTTTGCCGAATCTGCTTGATAAGTGGTCAATGCTGATTGACCAATTAATGATGACGTAGATCATTTTGGTCCAAGATGTCTGGATCATATTCGATGTAGGCTTCCTGCCAATATTCAAATTCCCCCATGCCGTGCTTTGCCAAGTACGATTCGTGGCGAAACAAGCGTTTCAATCTTTGGTAAATCGCATGGTTGTTGCTTCTAGTCTATGTAGTTCTTGATTTAGTGTTTTGGATGCGGAAATCATTCGATTAGGTGACGTGAATCCATTGGGCGTTCGTTTGAAGTGCTTGATGAGGTATTTTTTGCCAACCAGTGTCTACAGTCTTCCTAAATTTCCTACCCTTGCGTCTAGCGGTATATTCGTCTCTGACACAATAGCCTATGAGGTTTCAACCTTGCTAGTTTTCGTGTTCTTCAGACTTTTCCGAATTTCGCACACTGATACCGATTTCGTTAGTCGCAGCCACCCATGTGCGTGGACATTCGGACGGTCTGGGCTAACCCCGCCGGCGTCGACCTTTCGGTTTCTCCGGCGATCACAACGGTATCTTTTGGATTGTCAGCGCGGAAAATACCTTTGATGGTCTTGAGGGCCTCTGAGAGATATTCACTATTGTGCTCTCTGAGGCGTCCAGTTTCTTTCCGCGTAAAGTTTACAGTGAATGCTAAGCGATATTCATCGAGTACCGGTTGACTTGCTGCCCACAAGTCTCGAAGCCGCTTTTTGACATCAGGTGTTAGTGGGCGGGCAATTGCTTTGATAGTTCAAACGTGTATGAGATTCAGTGTTCATTGTCTGTTAGTTATCAAGGAAAACCGTCATGTTCTTGTCTGATCTTTGCTCCTCCTTGTATGGATATTACTACTACTGGTGATCATGAGGTTCTCTTCTTTTTACCTGAGTGAAACAACTGACGTAAAGCTGCCGTACACCGCAGTGTTATAGTGTTTTATTGAGGATTCAGGCTATAAGAATCCTGTCATCGTGACCACTTTCATATTGCCGTTTTTGTACTTTGCTTTCAGTTGTTTGGTGTTGAATGCACCGATCTTCTGGGAGCCAATTGGGGAAGCCAAAATGACGCTATTGGATACCCAGTTTGCGTGCCTTGTCCCCATCTATACTTGTAAGTCTTTGAACTAATTCGTCACCTTGTTGGGCACTTGTGCCGATAATAGTGGCTTGAGAAAGTAGAATGCTACAACTGTTTCGGTCGGTGGAATAGCTCTGAAGCCTGACCCAAGCTCTGGTAATTACACAGCCACCATTAAGGTTTCTGCAAAATACCGACGCGTTGGTTGTGGTACTAAGTCTGAGCATGAAGCGTTCATTGTTGCCAAAAGAAGAGGGAATCTTTACAGAAGCAGGCACAAGGTTCCGATGGGAAACGGGTAATCAGCATAGAAGACGCTTGTTACAGTTTTTTGAGTCATAACGATTCTTCCTAATTGCTTGAACCAGATACTATTATATAGTTCTACACGATGAGCCATAGAATTCAGGGCTTTGTCTTGGATCATTTGACTGGCGAAAGATTGAACCGTGATAGCAAGGGTATGTTCGTACCAGCGCTGTACTCAAATCCGAAAATGCCAGTGCATTCAATAAATCAGAGTCTGTTTGATGATTTTGTGGATGAGATGCGTGATGTGTACGCGTCAGGTACGTTTCGAGTGTTTCTTTCTCGAATTAGAACCATGATGGTATGGGTCGCAGATTGTGGTTATGCTGTGCCCATTATTGATTGGAAGAAACATAGCAGATAACCGCCGGTGTCGCCTCTGAAGTCGCGTGCTTTGACTGAGGATGAGGCGCACTTGTGAGCTAAAAAGCGCTTTATGCACAATCACTATAAGTGCTTAATTGCATTGGATTGTGGATTCCGTATCTCTGGGATCTGCCAACTCAAGGTCTCCGAAATTTGCCTGATCAAAGGAGAAATCAGAGTGGTGCGGGGAAAGAAAAAAAACAAGCTTCGAACACCTGTGAGTATGACAGCGCGTTTACACGCAAAGCTAAAGCATTGGATGTATCAATTTCCTGTTGATCAGACGTATCTATTTCCTTCGCTGGATGGACCACACACGCCAAGCCGAGCTCACAGTGTTTTAGGGGCGCTCTCAAGGCTCTAAAGATCAACGCAGATGATGGCATGGAGCGTCTTGTGTTAAACAGCTGCCGATCTCGATATATCTCAGTTCAATTGGAGAACAACCAGAATCTGTTTAAAGTGATGCAGAGCGTTCAACATGTTTCCCCTCAGGCCACGGCTCGGTTCATAGGCTTGTGGTATCAACTAGTAGTAAGGAGGCTGCAGGTGTGCTGAATGATGTTGCTGAGCGCAGGGCAGAGGTAAAGCGTCGATTCGAGGAAAAAATGGCAAATATTGATGCGCGTGTAACCCAATTGTGTAACGATTAGATTGACTCATTTAGTCAGTTGCAATTCCTCCTGTTATCTTGCTCATCGAATCACCAACAAGCTGATGGTTTGAAGTATGCTTGTGCGCGTTCCATGCTTACGACGCACAAGAAAATACCATGATGAGAGTTCTTTGGCGATCACTCAAGCGAGTGTTGTTTTGGTTTTGGATGTTCATGTTGTGGATGACGCTAGCGGCGCTGATAATGGCTTTGTTATCAGCGTTGTTTTCCATGGATATGGAAAGTGAGCCTTCTGGTGCTGTCACCTTGATTGGTTTGGCAGGTTCGACTTATCTGTTTTATGTCTGGAGAACAAAACGTACCAGACCAAGTCAAGCTCGTACGCATCAGGTATCGTTGTACGACAGGAGTAATCGGTCAGGAGTGGCAACGCGAGACTCGGATGCGAACTCGAAGGGTAGGATCGCAACGCTGTTTTCATCCCTGCTCAAGCCAAGCAGAAAAACACAAGCGAAGAGAGTTCGTGCTAAGCGGCAATTGATATTAGACGAACTAACTTCTGCCGTTCAGGAGCACAGGGATGCGCTAATCATGAACTGGCGATCAACAGTCAGGGTGGATGAATATGGCAAAATCAATTTAAACGAATGGCGCGTGGAGGTTCGGAGGTTTCTTGAGTCGATTGACTTTGACTGCAGGGATTTGACTCGTGAGGAGGCCGAGCAGCATGTCACGGCGGTTATTCGCTCTGACGTTGGCGGCCTGCCAAGCGCTGCAAGGCTGAACACAACGGGAGAGTATCAAAGCCCATTTGTCGGCGTAACAGATGCTCTGGAGTTTGAAGCCGCTTGTGCAGAAGTGTTGCAAAGCATCGGCTGGAGTGCGCGTCTCACGTCTGGATCAGGAGATCAGGGAGTGGACGTTATTGCTCAGAGGGGAGACTCAAGAATAGCGGTTCAATGCAAGATGTATGGAAAGCCAGTCGGCAACAAGGCTGTGCAAGAAGCTTATGCCGGTATGGCTTACGCTAACGCCAATATTGCAGCGGTGGTTGCACCCAATGGCTTCACCAGAGCAGCTAGAGAGCTAGCTCATCGTACTGGTGTCTATTTGTTATCGCCGGAAGATTTGCGCGATCTCAATACCAGTCTTCCAGTCGAAAGTTAAAGGGTCGAAGCTTCAGAAACTTCCTGAGTTCCTCGCCATGTTTTGGTGAGACTTGTCCACCCACATGTCCGTTGATGATTCCTCAGCGGCCATCAGTTGTGAGTTCTCTAAGGAAATTCCACCTTGTCGCGTAGGGTTGCTTGAGGAGTTGGGTTCGAGCTCGTTGGTTGCATGCTGACGTTCTTTTGTCTCAACTCGTTGAAACCGCAATTGGTTCACTCGGCTAGCGACACACGTTGCATGTGTCGCTAACCAAGCGTCGGCAATTAAAATGCCGAAAATCAAGTTGCTATAACAATGTTATTGATATTGTTATTCAAGTGTGTGCAAAGCCCATAAAACGGTGCATTTTCCGATACTTGATTAACAATAAAACCTTACTTATCAATGAGTTATTAACAGTCAAAAAAAGGCAGCGCCTTGCGGCGCCGCCTTTACTCTCTAAAGAGAATTAGTGCTTAACAGCTGTAGTACATATCAAACTCAACAGGGTGAGTAGACATGCGCATGCGTGTTACTTCTTCCATCTTCAGATCAATGTAGCCGTTGATCTGATCGTCAGTGAAAACGCCACCGG
>CALKXC010000038.1 GCA_938004025.1 uncultured Leucothrix sp.
GTTTTCAGGTATTTCGATTGATAAGGCAGTGCTTCAGCAAACGCACTTAACGCTAAGCCATTCCAGCTAGCCAGTTGTTTGTCATCTCGAGGAAGTTGGCGGGATGATGAGCGATGTTTCAGGAGTTTACTGCGGATGTTATTGAGTCGACTGCTCGTTTCAGTAACGGATAGATTCGCGGCCTTAGCCAAAGATTCTATTGATTCATTCGAAGTGGGTAAATTTCCAAAGGAAAAATCATTTTCGCGATCTAAATCCCACGCTGCAAAAGCTAGCGAGGCGTCTTGCTTACCCAGTTTTTTAGTGAGCTCTTCAGTAGTCCATAGATAATAAGCACCTTCATTTCCATCTTCATCGACGGCGGATAGGCTAGCAATAAAGGCTTTTCCCCCTTTCATTGAGCGGCTCAAAAAATCTAGCGTTTCTAAAGCGATTGCTCTGTAGTGGGGCTCATTAAAATAGTCGGCAGCTTTGAGCAGCAAGATTGGCATTTGCGCATTAGTGTAAAGCATCTTTTCAAAATGTGGTGTAAGCCAGCCTGGATCAATAGTGTATCGGAAGAAGCCACCGCCAATGGCATCATGCAAACCCTTGCTAATGATTGCATCTAGCGTCAGTCGCAAGAACTCATCAATTTCAGGGTCAGGTTTTATAGCATTTACCGTTAGAAGGGCGCTAAGCTGTGGAATGTTAGGGAATTTTTTATTGCCAAAGCCTCCCTGTAAATCGTCAGCTTGTTCCATCGTCTTTTTAAGAAACTCTGCTCTGCGACTGCCAATTGAGTGTTCTTTAGTTGTAAGCTCAAGTACCCCCAGCATTCCTTTTAGTTGACGGCTAAGATCTTTGGCTTTGCCCTTTATCAAATCAGGGTCATCTTTCCAACGCTTACCAATAGTTTGTAATACCCCATGAAAGTGATCACGTGGCATGTAAGTACCGCCGACTAGAGGGTAGCCTTCTGGTGTGATAAAGACATTCAAGGGCCAGCCAGCTATTCCGTTGGTAACTGATACGAACTCTATGAGTCGTTTATCCAATACTGGATTTAGCTCGCGATCGACTTTAACGGGTATGTAGTTTTCATTAAGTTGTTTTGCAACATCTTTATCGAGAAAGCTTTCTTTATGCATGACATGACACCAATGACATGCGAAGTAGCCAATGGATACATAAAGCAATTTATTTTCTTTTCGGGCTTTTTCTAGCGCCTCTTCTCCCCAACTAGACCACTGGATTGGGTCGGTACCGTGCATAGCAAGATAGGGAGAATGATGACCTTCAAGGTCATTGGCTAGAACGGCTTGGCCGAATAGTGTGGAGCTGAGGAGGAGGACAGCAACCAGGTTTTTTGAAAGGTGCATCAATTAGGCCTATTTAGTCAGTCCTAGTTAATACGGGTGTCTGTTAAATCTGGTTGCTGGTTTTGTGGAAATTTATTCTGTTTTAGCCGCTTCCATAGCTGAGTGATCCAGCTTCATTTTGGAGTGGTCCGTCTTGTCATCACTCATACCAGAATGTTTCATTTTAGAATGATCCATCTTTGAATGGTCAATTTTTAAAATATCTCTCACAACAAATTCCACTTCAATTTCACCAGCCTTCTTAAATTTCAAGGTTGCTTTACGACGCTCATCTGGTTTTAGTTGTTCACTAAGGGTGATGAACATGAGGTGATAACCACCCGGTTTAAGTTCTACTGTTTTCCCCGCAGGAATGGTTAAGCCATTTTCTAACTCAGCCATTTTCATAATGCCGTCTTTCATGGACATTTCATGAATTTCGAAGGCTTCTGAGAAAGTCGCTGTTCCAGAAATAAGGGTGTCGTCCTCGGAGCTATTATTGATGATGGTCAGGAATCCACCGCCAACAGGGGCCATCGGCGGCGTGCTGCGTGAATAAGGCGTATCAATAACAAGGTCACCAACTTTATAAGAATCTGTCTCTGCAAACGCATTGCTAAACAATCCAAACAAAAGGCAGGTTAAAAAGTATTTCATAAGCTTTCCTAAGTTTAAAAATAAAAAAGGGGGGGGGTGACTTGCCAATAAGCCACTCTTAAATTGATTGATGGTGATTTCAATTTACAATGTTGTACTGACTACCACGGTCAGGAATTGTTCCTTCTTATCAGACTAAGTGAAGTCTTTAAGATTGATTGTTGGATCTGCCACTTGTGATCTATCTGGATTATTTCCGGCTGCAAGAATTTTACGCCCCTTGGTGTAGGCAATAGGGTCGTTCATTGCATCGACTGCCAAAAATTTATCTTCGTTGAAATACCAAACTGACTGAGAGCCGTCACGTTTACCAGGACGAGTAACGGTGTCGGTATAGCCAAGATTGAGGCCGGCTATTTGAAGTTTTGTTTTGAATTGATCCGACCAGAACCATGGCGTCGGTTCATAAGCAACCTCTTCACCCAAGATGTGCATGGCAGCGTTCTCGGCTTGGTCAACTGCATTTTGCACAGACTCTAAGCGGATACGTTGACCCTGATATTCAAAACTAGCGCAGTCTCCAGCGGAATAGATATTTTCATCACTCGTTTGGCTTTGTAGGTTAGTGGCAATACCGTTATCAATCGTCAGTCCAGCATCATTTGCAAGCTGAGCGTTTGGCGCAACACCGATGCCAGTTATTGCAAAATCGACAGGTAGCTCAATACCGTTGTTAAGTTTTGCAGCGACCACTTTTCCATCTTTTTCAATCAGTGCAGCTAAACCCGTATTTTCAAGAATTGTGACGCCATTTTCTTGATGCAATGCTCTGAAGTAATCAGAAGTTGCTGGAGCAGCAACTCGTTTTAGGATTCGATCAGCGAGTTCGACGACAGTGACTTCTAAACCCAAGCCCGCGGCAACCGCTGCGGCTTCTAAGCCAATATAACCTCCACCTATAATTAACAGCTTACGGCCTGCTTGAAACTCATCTTTCATTTGGTAGACATCGGCTAGGTTTCTCAGTGTGTAAACGCTCGATAACCGTCCTCCCATCGCTTCTGGTAACCAATGTGGAGTTGAGCCCGTTGCTAGGAGAAGCTTGCTGTACTGAATACTTTCGCCTCCAACTATCGATACTTGCTGCGAATGCTTATTGATGGCCTTGACGCTTGAGTTTAACTTTAAGGTGACTTGGTTATCGTCATACCAAGATTGCGGCCTCAAAAGTAAACGGTCAAGAGGCATTTCTCCCAATAAGTATTTCTTAGAAAGTGGAGGTCTTTGATAAGGAAGTGTTGACTCATCACCAATTAAAACAATCGATCCAGCATAGTCACCGCCACGTAACTTGGCTATGAAAGATGCTGCTGCTTGGCCAGCGCCAACAATGACAATAGGGTGAGACATAACAAGTCCTAGTTATTAAGTGATGAATGATTTCTGTTGTGTACGATATCAGAAGTGTTGGTTTTAGCGGAAGTAGAACCAGATTATTTTATGGATAAATAGCAGAGTCCAAGCTAGAGAATTGAGTTTTTTTCCAGTTGTCAGTTAAAAACTACCGTAGTCCTTTGCCTACCTTTTAAGCTGAGAGTGACTCCCTTAAGCTGGTGATATACGAATCAACTATTTATACGGGTAATGGATAGCTAAGGCTAAATCCCAGAAATTGTTGAGAGCAGGACAAGCCACTAAAAGGAGTAGGTTTTGGGCTTTTCAATGGACAATATGATAGATGAACAAGCAATGTATGTTGCGCCTGATCATGCATTTATTAGCGCAGTTTCAGGGATGGTAAAGAACTTCCCATGGGAGCGTTTTGAGCGTTTCTTTGAAGCAAGGCCGCTGGTTAGAGCAAGTGCAATAGACCAGGTGTTTATGCTTAGAGTGCTTGCAATTCAGGAGTTACTTTGTGCAGATGATGAAAGGGTTTTAGCCTGGTTAAAAAGCCAGATGTATCTTTCTGCATTTTTATCGCCTGAGTTTCAACCTAAGGTGCCTACCAAAGCACTGTTGGATGATTTTAGAAACGAATTGAGGGATGCTAATTTATTAGAGCCATTTCGTTTGCGTTGCCAAAAAATCATCCTGCAAAAACAAAGTAATGCAAACGGTTCTGTTGAGCCTTCAAGTTATTTAGAGGAATTTTCTCCTTCAATTGAGGATTTTCCAGAGATTACTGATAATCAGGAGTTGCCATTACACTCCGAGGAAATGACCTTAGAAAATCAGTTAGAAGACAAATGGGTTACTTGTCCAAAGTGCGAGAGGTCTGCGCTGAGTAAGGTTGTGACACAAAACAGTGGTGTTTTACCTCAAGCTTCATGTGATCACTGCGGTCATTATTTTAAAGTCTGATTGTCGGTAGGCTTTATTGGTTTACTCGCACTGATAGGGTTACAGTGTTCCAATTTTAGTATTGGAATGAAATGATGGATACACAGCTCCAACCCTTAAAAGGCAAAGTAGCGCTCGTTACAGGCGCTGCGAAACGAATCGGAGCGGAAATTGCGCGATCTTTGCACTCTGAAGGTGCTGATGTGGTCATACATTATGGTCACTCAGCTGAAGCTGCAGCTAAACTTGTCTCTGAATTAAACGAGATACGTCCCAATTCTTGCTATAGCTACTCTGTTCTTCTTTCAGATATCAACGGTTTATCGGAAATGATAGAGCAGATAATAATATTAACCGGACGTTTGGATATTTTAGTTAACAATGCTTCTAGTTTTTACCCAACCTCAGTCGGTGAAATAGCCGAATCAGATTGGAATAATTTGTTCGACAGTAACCTCAAAGGTCCTTTGTTTTTAAGTCAGGCAGCGACGCCTTATCTTAATAAATCGCAAGGCTGCATTGTAAACATGGTAGATATTCATGGAGAGCGACCTTTAGCTAAGCATCCGGTTTATTGTTCAGCAAAAGCAGGACTAGTTATGCTAACTAAATCATTAGCGTTGGAGCTTGGTCCAAACGTCAGAGTCAATGGGGTTGCACCAGGAATAATTATCTGGCCCGAAGGGGATCAGGATCCGACTCTGCAAGGTGAATTACTGTCTAGAACCGCACTGAAACGGAAAGGGAGTGTTAAAGATATTACGGATACTGTGTTGTTTTTAGTTCGTGATGCAACGTACATAACCGGCCAGATAATTTCTGTGGATGGGGGCAGAACTATTAATCAGTAAATATTAGGTAAATATTAAGAAATAGTCATGCAGTCC
>CALKXC010000039.1 GCA_938004025.1 uncultured Leucothrix sp.
GCAAAAAGACAACGACGTCTTCAAATTTGCCATCAACAATGCTCAGAAAGATTTGCGTTACTACACTACCATGACTCAAGAGCAACCCTCCTCTTCGTTTATTGCAGAAAGTGTTCATCAAACGTATGTGTTGGCTAATAATCTTGGCTATGGAGGCGAGTACGTGCCAAAGCTAGTCGAGATGATGGCGCAGATCAACAACATCAAAGATGACGATAAAAGCGCTTAACACTCATTAAATGTCTGCAAGGGAGATAGTCATGGCTAAACCCAATATATTATTCATCTGCACTGACCAACAACGCTCGGACAGTTTGGGTTGTTACGGCAATCAACAGGTGCGATCACCCAATATTGACTCTATTGCAGCTGCAGGCGTGCGTTTTAAGCGTCACATTACTCCCATGCAGATTTGCTCGCCGAGTCGCGCCACCATGATTACTGGGCTCTATCCTAGAAACCATCAGTTAATTACGAATGGCAAAGCTTTACCTGAATCGGTTCCAACATTAACTCAAACGCTGGCCGATGCAGGCTACCAAACTCATGCAGTCGGAAAGCAGCATTTGCAGCCGATACTCGCGCCAGCTGAGCTTAACATGCCGGACTCTCGCGCTTTCTGGGATAAACCTGACGCAGCCAACTGGAACGGGCCTTATTATGGTTATCAAACGATTGATCTGTTATTGGGTGAGTCTGATACCGCACAGATTGCGGGGCACTATGCGCATTGGTTAAGGGAAAACTATCCTGAATATGTCGATCATTTAAAACCAAAAATGGCGGATCAGGAGCCGCCCACTGATCTTGATGAAATTTGGCGTTCAGCCATGCCGACAGAGTGTCATTACAACACTTGGATTACGGACCGCGCAGTTGATTTTCTGGCTAAACAAGATGCTACGCAGTCGCCGTTTTGCCTGTTTGTTTCGTTTCCTGACCCGCATCATCCTTTTGACCCACCGGGTGATTATGCAGACCGCTACAATCCTGCCGACATGCCATTGCCTGACGTTACGGCGCAAGATTTAAAAAGCCGTCCACCGTATGCGGCTGGCCTCTTTCCGAAGGGACAAGGCTTTCGCAAGCTTTACTGGCAAGCAGATGAGGGAGCTGAAGCGGGCTCCTCGATTACGACGGATGAAATTAGTGATGAATCAATGCAACGCGCTATCGCTTACACCCACGCCCAAGTTGAAATGATTGATGAGGGTGTGGGGCGTTTGTTAGCTCAGTTAAAGCAGTCGGGTGTTGATGACAAGACCATCGTTGTCTTTACTTCAGACCACGGCGAATACCTTGGTAATCATGGCTTGCTGCATAAAGGCCCAGCTTCTTACCGACAACTTACGGAGTTATCTTTTATTGTTAGCGGGCCTGGTATTCAAAGCGGTGCTGAAGTTAATAGCCTGACTAGTCATATCGACCTGATGCCCACTTTGTTGGATTTGGCTAAGGTTAGCTCTGAGGTTAAAGTTGACGGCGTCAGTCTAAAGCCGCTGTTAATTGGAAGTGAACAACGAATCAGAGATTATACTTTTGGGGAATATCACCCAACGGTAAGGCAAGACCTCTACAACCAGACGGTTTATAAAGATCAATGGCGTATGACGCTATATCCAGAGCTGCCGGAGTGGGGTGAGTTGTTTGATTTGGATGCTGACCCTCTGGAGCATCAGAATCTATTTTTTGATGAGAAGATGGGGGCTATTCGGGAAGAATTATCAGCGTTGTTGCGGAATGAGTTTCCACCGCAGGCGTCGGTTGAGAATGTGACTCTAGCTAAGTGGTGACACCCAGTATATTAAAGATTCTCAATGGTAACTTGATGCATAGCGGCAACCCATAACAGTAAAAAGGCAACCTCACTAAGAATGTAAGATTGCCTTTTATCTAACAAGTTTATCTAACTAGATTAACGTTCTTCTCCACGATAAACCCACTTACGATCGTCAATTAAACCATTGCTAAAGTCGTCATAAACTTCATCATTGAATTTAACTTCGTCAACATGGACTTTAATGTAGGCACTTTCTCCAACGTTCTCTACATCCTTAACTTCGGCCCTCATTCTAAAACCAGCATACTGATTAGTATCGAAGTCATGTCCACCTGCGGCTATCACACGAGAGTCTTGTGTGTAATCAGAAATTTTCATTCTTGCCGTTTTTTCATCGACCACAAAGACAAACTCTTCAGTTACATCATCCCAAGAAATCGACATTGTGTGATCACCGGCATAATCCCCAGCAAAGCCTGACATAAAGCCTTCAATATGAACTTCATTGTCACAGTTATTATCTATGCACCTGTTGATTGCATACTTTGCAGAAGGGCTTCCACCTCTGTTTCGGAAACGTAATGAAACCTCAATCCCACTTTCAATATTTGGAACTTTGTAAAGCATGTATAAGCGAGTTTCAACACCAGCAGATCCATCACTCTCTCTAACTACATTAGTTGCCTCGTCAATAGTTAGCTTGACGCTAACTGAGTTGCCTTCAGTGCCGGTCAGCTGATAGAGGTTTGGCGTTTCAATCGATGTTCTATATTCATCATTGATCTCCAAACCATGCACTTGATTAGCAAGCACATCAGACGCATAGTTCTTTTGAGCGACTAACCTACCAGTATTGGCTGGCACATCATCAAAGACATTATTGAAATAGCCTCTTTCAGCGGATCCATTTTCACCACCACCAGTGTCCAGAGCAACCAACTGTTTATTAACAACATCGAAGTAAAAGTTGCCACTACAATCATCACAAACATTACGACCCTGACTATTATAGGTAATATTCGACGTTAGACTAACTTCACTATTAG
>CALKXC010000040.1 GCA_938004025.1 uncultured Leucothrix sp.
GAAAAATAGTGGCATACGAAAATACTCTCATAGTGTATTATCGCGTGGGTTGTCATCTATGTGATGAGATGGCAATGCACTTACACCAACATCAAGCTGAATTTAACTATCAGCTAGAGTGGGTAGATATCGATAAAGATCCCGAGCTCAAGCAGCGCTACAACGTTGACATTCCCGTTGTACGTTATCAGGGTGAAGTGATTTTTTATCATTTTTTTGATGAAGAACAATTAAGAATATCGTTTGCACATGACCATAGCTAATCAAAATATCCGCAATTTCTCGATTATTGCTCATATTGATCACGGTAAATCAACACTCTCAGATTGCTTTATTCGCTACTGTGAAGGGCTGAGCGACCGCGAAATGGAAGCTCAAGTGCTAGATACAATGGATATCGAGCGAGAGCGTGGAATAACGATCAAAGCGCAAAGTGTTTCTTTGGACTACAAAGCCAGAAATGGTGAAACTTATCATCTAAATTTCATTGATACGCCAGGCCATGTTGATTTCTCTTATGAAGTGTCACGTTCGCTTTCAGCGTGTGAAGGTGCATTGTTAGTTGTTGATGCTTCACAAGGCGTGGAAGCTCAAAGTGTGGCTAATTGCTATACAGCGATTAATCTTGATTTAGAGGTCGTGCCAGTACTCAATAAAATTGATTTACCTGCGGCAGACCCGGATCGAGTAGCACAAGAAATTGAAGATGTTATTGGAATTGATGCGACAGATGCGGTGCACTGTAGTGCCAAAGCAGGTATCGGAATTGAAGATCTGCTTGAGCAGCTCGTGGAAAGAATTCCACCACCTTCGGGCGAAGTTGAAGCACCATTGAAAGCACTCATTATTGACTCATGGTTTGATAACTACCTTGGGGTTGTTTCATTAGTTCGAGTGGTTCAAGGACGGTTAGGTAAAAAATCAAAAATAAAGGCTATGCATACCGACTTAGACTTTCAAGTTGACCGTGTTGGTATTTTTACGCCTAAGATGAAGGATACTGAGTTTCTTAATGCCGGTGAGGTGGGCTTTATCATTGCTGGCATTAAAGAGATTGATGCCGCTAAAGTAGGGGACACCTTTACGGATGCTGCCAAACCTGCTGACGCACCCCTAGCAGGTTTTAAAGAGGTTCAGCCACGCGTATTTGCTGGAATTTTCCCGGTAAGTTCTGATGATTACGAGAACCTTCGTGATGCATTAAGTAAGCTCAATTTGAATGATGCCTCATTAAGTTACGAGCCTGAAACGTCGCAGGCACTTGGTTTTGGTTTCCGCTGTGGCTTCTTAGGAATGCTCCATATGGAGATTATCCAAGAAAGGCTAGAGCGTGAATATGACCTTGATTTGATTACAACGGCGCCGACTGTAATTTACGAAGTCGAAAAGACCGACGGTGAAGTGATTAAAATGCACAGCCCGTCGCAGCTACCCCCCGTTACAAAAATAGCAGAGATTCGCGAGCCGATTATCAAAGCGAATATTCTGGTGCCGCAGGATTATCTTGGCAACGTGATTTCACTGTGTGTTGAAAAACGCGGCGTGCAAAAGAATATGCAGTATATGGGTAATCAGGTCACTCTGACCTATG
This sequence comes from uncultured Leucothrix sp., assembly GCA_938004025.1. Lineage (GTDB taxonomy): Bacteria > Pseudomonadota > Gammaproteobacteria > Thiotrichales > Thiotrichaceae > Leucothrix. The sequence continues at coordinate 1,592 of CALKXC010000040.1, forward strand.
AATTACCGTTAAGTGAAGTCGTTTTAGATTTCTTTGATCGTTTGAAGTCAGTGAGTCGCGGCTACGCTTCATTTGAGTATGAAATCGATCATTTCCAAGCGGCCAATTTGGTACGAGTGGATGTGCTGATTAATGGTGACAAAGTTGATGCGCTAGCACTAATTATCCACAAGGACTTTGCACAGGCTCGAGGACGTGTTCTCGCTGAGAAAATGAAAGAAATAATTCCAAGACAGATGTTTGATGTAGCAATTCAAGCGTCTATTGGAACCAATATTATAGCGCGTACCAATGTTAAAGCTCTGCGGAAAAATGTAATTGCCAAGTGCTACGGTGGTGATATTTCAAGAAAGCGTAAGCTGCTTGAAAAACAGAAGAAAGGTAAAAAACGCATGAAGCAGGTTGGTAATGTAGAAATTCCACAGGAGGCGTTTTTAGCTGTCCTAAAGGTAGGTGATTAGAGCATGGAAATATTCTACGGAGTAGAATTTTGGCTGGTACTCGTTACGCTTATATGTGCAGTAATTCTATTCATATATAGATTTATAATGGGTCGTAAGCGCGCAGAAAAAGAGCCCGTCTTGATCGATTATGCGCGTTCGTTTTTTCCGGTGCTTATCGTTGTTGTGGTGCTAAGGTCGTTTGTTATCGAGCCGTTTAGAATTCCATCAGGGTCAATGATTCCCACATTGGAAATTGGTGATTTTATCATCGTGCAAAAGTATGCCTATGGAATTCGTTTGCCAGTGATCAATAAGAAAATTATTGAAACAGGTGAGCCCAAGCGTGGTGATGTTGTCGTTTTTAGGTATCCGGTTGATCCCTCAATAAATTTCATCAAACGCTTAGTTGGTTTACCAGGCGATCGTATTCAGTGGACTTCTGATAAAAAGCTGATCATCAACGGTAAAATGGTTGATGAAGAGGCGCTTGAACCTTATCCCTATGATAGTCGTAGAGGAAAAATCGACGTTACTCACCTAAAAGAAACCTTCCCCAGAGAAGATGGCGTTCATTCCCACAATGTGATTATCGAGTCTAGTTCAGGTGCGGGTGGTGAATGGGTCGTTCCTCAAGGACAATACTTTATGATGGGTGATAACCGTGACAACAGTAGCGATAGTCGATATTGGGGTTACATGCCTGAAAAATACCTAGTAGGTAAAGCGGCTTTTGTTTGGTTGCATTGGAATTGGCAGCCGGGCGGAGATGGATTTAATTTCTCTAGGGTCGGCACCTCACTGAAATAGAAAGCGCTTAAATTGGCTATGCAAAGAGTCCGCCTGTCACGAAGGTTTGACAGGTTTGTATGCTGGGATTGACAATAAGAATAAGAACCAATTTTTCCATTCAACAATAGAAACAATAATAATGAAAAAGCAATTAGAAAAACAAAAAGGCGCCACTCTTATCTCTTGGATGATTGGAATAGCAGTAGGGATTCTGCTAATCAGTGGAGGATTGAAGATTGGCCCTCATTATATTGAATACAACTCTGTTAAAAGCTTCATGAATGCTATTGCTGGTGAGCCAGCAGCAAAAACGATGAATAAGCGAGAGATTATGTCTCGAGTTGAAAAATATCTGAATGTAAATAGTATGGATGGGCTTAGTAAAGCTTATTACGATAGTAAAAGTGGTAGGCCAGGTACAAAGAAACCCTTTAAGCTTGTGACTTTAAAGAAAGGCAACAAGCGTAAATTAACGGTAGACTATAAAGTTGAGACTCCGTGGCTTGCTAACATTGCTTTTCTACTGGATTATAAGTATCAGGTAGAACTGGGTGCTAAGCAGGATTAAACTATAGTCGGTGAAATAATCGGCTATTAAAAGGATTTGGTAATCGATTGGTGACAAAGTTAAAAAACCTACTAGGTAGCGAGTTTCTGAGGTCATCGCTCTTTAAACGAGCAATGACCCATCGCAGCGCTAGTGGTAAGCACAATGAAAGAATGGAGTTTCTGGGTGATAGTGTTCTTGGCCTGGTAATCAGTAATGAGCTCTACACGAATCTACCGGAAGCTTCAGAAGGTTATTTAAGTCGTTTGCGTGCTTCTTTGGTTAATGAGTCTGTACTGGCTGAATTAAGCACTGAGCTTGAGCTGGGAGAGTTGCTAAACCTTGGTACCGGCGAAGTTAGAAGCGGAGGTGTCAACAGAAAGTCTATACTTGCAGATGCGCTGGAGGCACTTATTGCAAGTGTTTATCTGGATCAAGGTATGGAAGCCGCAACCGCTTTTGTCATTGCGGTATATGGAACTCGCCTCAAAAGTCTACCTCAAGAAGATGAGCTAAAAGATCCTAAAAGTCGCCTTCAAGAATACCTACAGTCTAAAGGGCATAACGTGCCTGAGTACCGTCTCCTTTCAGCAACAGGGGACGCACACCGCCAAACTTTTACCGCTGAATGTAAAATTGCCAGTTTAAATATCACCACTCAGGGCGTCTCAAGTAGTCGTCGTCGAGCAGAACAAATCTCAGCCGCTTCGGCTTACCAAAAGGTAGTTTCATTATGAATAAGCGATGCGGTTATGTATCTATTATTGGGCGCCCGAATGTCGGCAAATCAACGCTATTGAATTTGTTAGTAGGTTATAAAATCTCTGCTATTGCTAATAAGCCACAAACAACCCGTACTAATGTTCGTGGAATAGTCACTGATGAAAATTATCAATTAATTTTTACAGACACACCCGGAATTCATCAGCAGGCGAAAAACCTTCTGAACATGACGCTCAATAGTGAAGCGGTCGCCGCACTTGAGGATGTTGATGCAGTCGTTATGATCGTTGAAGCCTTAAAGTGGACAGATGAAGATGAGTTGGCGTTAAAACGATTGAAACATGTCAAATCACCCGTCTATCTTTTAGTGAATAAAGTGGACCGAGTAAAACCTAAAGAGCGTCTGTTTCCCTATTTAGAAAAGGTCTCCGCTAAGTATCACTTTAAAGAAATTATTCCTGGTTCGGCGACTAATCAAATCAACACGGACCGATTGCTTAAAGTATTGGTTGAGAGTGCGCCTGAAGGTGAGTGGGCTTATGACGAAGACAGTATTACCGATCAACCGATTCGTTCTCTTTGTGCGGAATTTATACGTGAACAGTTGGTATTAAATTTGCATCAAGAGCTCCCATATTTTACCGCAGTTCACATTGAGCGATATGAAGAAACCCCAAGACATGTTGAAATTGACGCTGTAATTTGGGTCGCTAGAGAGAGTCAGAAAGGTATTATCATTGGTAAAAAAGGTGAGACGCTTAAACGCATCGGTACTGATGCTCGGCGATCAATTGAAGAGTTTATCGATAAGAAAGTAGTGATCAAGCAGTGGGTTAAAGTCGAGGAAGAGTGGCAAAATAATCCGCGCCACCTTCAAGAGCTTGGAATCATGTCTAACCGATAATGCAAACATCCCTAGGTTACATCTTACGGACTCGCCCTTATACCGATGCGAGCGTGATTGTCGATCTATACACGAAAAGTGCTGGAAGATTGACCTGTATTACTCGCCCTTCGAAGCTTCGTGGGAAAGTACAAAAAGGGCACTTGCAAGCCTTTAGAATACTGCAATTACATTGGCAGGGACGATCCGATTTAAGCCGGTTAACGCAGACTGATGAGCGTTTTCGTCACAGAATTCCCGCCGGCCATTTATTGTATGGTCTTTACCTCAATGAGTTGTTACTGAAGGTCATTCAAACGCATTCACCAATGGATGCTTTATTTACCGCCTACCAAAATACACTTCAGTTATTAAGTGAAACTGAGCTGCCAATGATCGTGGTGATGCGTTTTGAGTTGGTGCTGCTAGAAGAGCTTGGGCATATGCCAGATCTATGGCAAGACGATGAGCATGGCGAGGCTATAAACTGTTATTCAAACTACAATTATGGTGTGAAGACTGGTCTTCATGTACAGCAAGCATCGGCAGTTGAGTACGATAAAGTTCGCATTTCTGGCAGCTTGCTTATCGCCATTCGAGAACCCGATAGAATGAGTCTAGAGCAATATGAGGATTTACGTCGATTCTTAGATGCCTTGTGGATGCAAATCGTTCGTAAACCGTTCAACTCTCGAAAATTAATACGTCTCTAATGGCAAGATTGTTTGCTTTGCCTTTGGCATTCAGGATTAAAACAGCGATAATTCGACGTAATTTAGAATAAGCGATATTAATGAGCGAGATGTAATGATTGTAGGCATCGGAATTGATTTGGTCAAAGTCTCCAGAATAGCGTCTGTTTTAGAGAGGCATGGTCAACGCTTTATCGAAAGAATTCTGCATCCTAATGAATTACTGGTTTTTAACGCTCACAGTCACCCGTTAGCTTACTTTGCAAAACGCTATGCTGCCAAAGAAGCATTAGCTAAAGCCTTGGGTACGGGAATTGCTAAAGGCGTAAACTTCAATGAAATTGAAACACAGTTAAACGAATTGGGGAGACCCCATTTGGTTTTACACGGCACAACACTTGATAAGGCCAATGAGTTAGGCGTTAAACAATTATTTATTACACTTTCAGATGAGCAAGATTATGCTATCGCGAATGTGATCTTAGAAGGTTAAAGCATGAGTTACCACACGATTGAAACCCTTGTCGGAAATACTCCGTTGGTGCGCCTACAAAGGATACCTGGAAATACTTCGAATACTTTGTTAGTCAAGTTAGAAGGTAATAATCCTGGAGGCTCGGTTAAAGATAGAGCAGCGCTGAGTATGATTAAACATGCTGAAGCACGGGGTCAAATTAAACCGGGTGATAGCTTAATTGAGGCAACCAGCGGAAATACTGGCATTGCTTTAGCCATGGTTGCTGCTATTCGTGGTTATAAAATGAAGCTGCTGATGTCTGAAAGCATGAGCGAAGAGCGAAGAGCCTCTATGAAAGCCTATGGAGCTGAGATTATTTCAGTGTCTGCTGAACTTGGCATAGAAGGCGCCCGGGATATTGCTTTAGAAATGCAAGAAAAAGGTGAAGGCTTGGTGCTTAATCAGTTTGCCAATGCAGACAACCCAAGAGCCCATTATGAGTCGACTGGCCCAGAAATTTGGCGTGACACGGATGGCGGCATAACGCATTTTGTCAGCTCTATGGGAACCACCGGAACCATTATGGGTACCTCGAGATACCTCAAAGAACAGAATGCTGGAGTACAAATTGTCGGTGTGCAGCCTGCGGGAGAAGATGATTCTATTCCTGGTATCCGTCGCTGGCCTGAAGAGTATTTGCCAAAGATTTTTGAAGCCGATAGAGTGGATCAAATTATTGATGTTGCCCAGAATGAAGCTGAAGTTATGATGCGCCGCTTGGCTGTAGAAGAAGGAATTTTCTGTGGCGTTTCTTCTGGTGGTGGCGTTGTCGCGGCACTTAAACTTTCCGAGCAGGTAGACAATGCAACTATCGTGAGCATAATCTGTGACAGGGGTGATCGTTAC
>CALKXC010000041.1 GCA_938004025.1 uncultured Leucothrix sp.
GGTGCCTTTTCTGACGTCTTGATTTTAGTAGCAGCCGTCACCGTAACCACTTGGTGGTTGGCGCTGAGCACGTAACCCGTCGAGACATTTAATACATTCAACTTACTTTCGACCGGCACAATATGCCCAGTCACTTTTAAACCTGGCGCAAAGCTTGGTCCTTTGATTGACGCCAGTTTTCTTTTAAAAACTTCATTCGTATTGAAGTTACCCATTCCTTTTATAATGGGAGCGAGTACTTTTGCACGATTCATATTAACCGCGCCATCCACTCCCATACCAACCACTGCCCCCAAAAGCCCAAAGCCAGTCATGCTAGCCGTTCGAGCAGCCGTTTGGCTCTTTGTGTAGGTGATTTGTTCCGGAGAACTAAGATCAATAGCGGTGATTTTGTTAGCAGCTAAAGCTTTTCTATCTAAACTTGCAGGTGTAGATGAACACCCCGCTAGCACAGTCAAAGACGCAGCAAGCAACGCCGCCTTTATTTTGTTATTCATTTGATATCCTTATTGTTTTATTAACCCAGCGAGTGTGATAAACGCAATCACACGCACTTCCTAACCAAGGTAAGTATTTTTTGTTGGCTGGATATTACTACAGATTAAGTGGCACTAACAAATGAATGCAAACTATCAAGCATCTCTCGCTTACGTTCATCTGATGCAAAAGCTGCTTCAAATCCATTGCGCGCTAATGTCACTATTTCTTCCTGAGTAAGGTTTAAAGCTTCAGCTAATTGACTATAGTTCTCATTCATATATCCACCAAAGTACGCAGGGTCATCAGAGTTCATCGTGGCTTTTAATCCTGCCTGTAGCATTTCACGCATCGGGTGGTTCTTAAGGTCATTGATCACACACAACTTCAGATTGGATAAGGGGCACACTGTCAGAGCGATGCCTTCTTCTGCAATACGTTTGGTTAGCGCTTTATCTTCTAACGCGCGGTTACCGTGGTCAATACGATCGACCTTTAATAGATCCAACGCCTGATACACGTACTCAGGAGGTCCCTCTTCACCTGCATGCGCTACAATCTTAAAACCTTCAGCTTTTGCTTTTTCAAAGACTTCAGTAAATTTTTCAGGGGGATGACCTAATTCAGAAGAATCTAAACCGACGCCAATAATTTTGTCTTTATGTTGTAGAGCCTGCTCTAAAGTCACCATTGCATCATCTGCATCTAAATGGCGTAAAAAGCACATGATTAAACCAAAACTGATCCCAAGTTCCTGTTGACCTGCTTCCAAGGCACGGTAAATACCGTTAAGAGCGGTTTCAAAAGCAACACCACGGCTGGTGTGTCCTTGCGGGTCAAAGAAGATCTCAGTATGGATCACGTTTTGGGCGTGGATTCGCTTTAGGTAAGCCCAAGTCAGGTCGAAATAGTCTTGCTCTTTTTGCAAAACATTCATGCCTTGGTAATAGATATCAAGAAAATCCTGAAGCTGGCTGAAATCATAAGCTTTGCGTAAGGCTTCCACATCAGCGTAAGGGAGTTCAATGTTATTGCGCCTAGCTATTTCAAACATCAACTCGGGCTCAAAGGTGCCTTCGATATGAAGATGTAGTTCCGCTTTCGGCATGTTTTCGATAAAGGCTTGCATGATGAGCTCCGGATTATTGTGTTATTAGCAATTAATGCTACCACTTGCGACCATTCAAACGAACACCTACACTGTTTTTATGTTGAAAACCCTCGCTATTGCCAACTATCGATCACTTCTGAACTTGACCATTCCACTTGGCCAGCTAAACGTAATTACAGGTGCAAACGGCAGTGGAAAATCGAATCTGTATCGAGCATTGCGCTTACTGGCAGAAACAGCCAGTGGCGGCGTGATCAACGCCTTAGCCAAAGAAGGTGGACTCAACTCAACCTTCTGGGCAGGCCCTGAAAAACTCTCGCGCAGCATGCAATCAGGCGCTGTACCGGTTCAAGGTAGCGTGAGACAAAAACGGGTGAGATTAAAACTCGGCTTTGCCTCCGACACATTAGGCTACTCGATATCCTTAGGTTTACCTGAGCCTTCACGTTCGGCTTTTTCACTCGACCCTGAAATCAAAAGAGAAAGTATTTGGGCTGGAGAGTTCTACCGACCTGCTAGCAGCCTAGTAGAACGCGAAGCGGCGCTGGTGAAAGTAAGAGATGCTCGTCAATGGCAAGTTGTCGCGCAGCACATGAGCAGCTTTGATAGCCTATTTAGTCAGATTGCCGACCCTAAAAATACGCCGGAGATTCTTGATTTACGAGAGACAATTCGCAACTGGCGTTTCTACGACCATTTCAGAACAGACTCAGAAGCGCCAGCAAGACAGCCACAATTAGGCACTCGCACACCGGTGATGCATCATGATGGACGTGACTTAGCCGCGGCCATTCAAACGATTCGTGAAATTGGTGATCATCAAGCGCTAGATGATGCAGTAAGCGATGCTTTTCCCGGGGCTAGTTTGCGAGTTATCGCACAGGCCGATGGGCGATTTTCTTTAGAATTTACTCAACACGGTTTGCTACGCCCATTATCCGGAGCCGAGCTATCTGACGGCACACTGCGTTATTTGCTATGGATCGCTGCACTGCTGACACCTCGACCTCCTCCTCTGATGGTGCTTAACGAGCCCGAAACTAGCCTTCACCCTGACTTACTTCCTGCTTTAGCACGTTTAATTATACGTGCTTCAGAAAATACGCAAGTTTGGGTCGTATCTCACGCAGGCCGCTTGATTAACGCCTTAAACACTTCACCTATTTGCCATGCCATTGAGCTAGAAAAAGAATTGGGACAGACAAAGGTAAAAGGCTTAGGCATGTTAGACGAGCCTTCTTGGCACTGGCCAGATAAAAAGTAAAACACCCGCTTGCAACTCCATTACAATCCAACCCTTAATCCCTCGGAATTTATCATCATGCAAATGCTTATCCCTTATCTCGCCGCCCTTCACGGCATTGCTGCAACCTTATGGATTGGCGGAATGTTTTTTGCCTATGTCGCCATGCGTCCGGCTGCAGTGGCGACTCTGGAGCCACCCTTACGACTAAAAATGTTCCAAGCTAGCTTTAAACGCTTCTTCACTTGGGTGTGGTTGTTTATCGCAGTGTTGCTCATCACCGGCTATAGCGGTTTATTTGCACGATTCGGTGGCTTTTCAGCGGGCTACCTATCACTAATGCATAATATTGGTTTGATAATGTGTGTGATTTTTATAGGCATGTTCGTTGCGCTTTATCTTCCATTTAGCAAAGCGGTAGATGCGGGTGATTTACCAAAAGCGGCTGGACTGCTTGGGAAAATACGCTGGGCCGTATTCACTAACTTATTACTCGGTATTGTGATTACCTTTGTGGGAATAGCGGGCCCTTACCTTTAAAGGCTTTGTAAACCTATTAATCCAGCGGTTGTAATTGATTTAACAACCGCTGGATACAACTGATCGAACTCAATTTAATAAAAGTTTCACTTCAACTGAAACTTTTTTATGCCCTATCCCGTGTTTCTTTATAACCACGACTAAATAGTCATGGTAATCAAGGAGAAACACTATGAAATTCTTAAGCATCTTATCTATCGCAACCGTAACAGCCATGCTAACAGGCTGTTACGCAACGAATCCAACCCCAATGAAAGCGGCAGAAATGCAGCCAATGGCCAAGGAAAACCCAATGGTGGGTGGCGCAGCGATGTTCTCAAGTAAGAACATTATCGAAAATGCGGTTAACTCTAACGACCACACAACACTAGTTGCAGCAGTTAAAGCCGCAGGCTTAGTTGAGACGCTACAAGGCCCGGGCCCATTCACGGTATTTGCTCCGGTGAATTCAGCGTTTGACGCGTTGCCAGCAGGCGCAGTGGCTAACTTACTAAAACCTGAAAACAAAGCGGCTTTAACTAAGGTTCTGACTTGTCACGTAGTAGGCGCAAGTGCGATGTCCTTCGCAATTAAAGGAATGATTGCAGATGATAATGGCGTTCACCCAGTGAAAACGCTAGGTGGTTGTGTGCTACAGGCTCGCTACACTAACGGCAAAATCACGCTGACTGATGAAAACGGACGTGTATCGACAGTAACTGTCGCCGATGTGAAGCAGTCTAATGGTGTGATTCACGTGGTAGATACGGTGTTATTGCCAAAACAATAAGACTTTGTCTCGCTTTACCGACTCGGCGGTTGCTGAGTCGGTTTTTTTTATCTAGCAGCGCCTAAAGCACAGCAAAAATAAGTCCTTAGCATTTAGTTTCATAAACGATATTATTAAGCGCTAACTAAGCTAAGGATCACGCTGCCATGACGCCAGAAGAATTTCGAAAATCAGGCCACGAGCTAATCGACTGGATTGCAGATTACCGCAAGCGTATCCCTGAGCTTCCCGTTCGTGCACAAGTTACGCCAGGCGAAGTGCGCAATGCACTGCCTTCTGAACCACCTGAGTCAGCAGAATCGTTTGCTGCAGTCATGTCCGACCTTGAAAACATTGTGGTTCCAGGCGTCACTCAAGTACAACACCCCATGCACTACGGATGGTTTCCATCCAATGCTTCGCTCTCATCAGTTTTGGGCGATATCGCTAGTTCTGGCATGGGTACGTTGGGAATTTCTTGGGAAAGCTGCCCAGCATTAACCGAGGTTGAGCAAGTAGTCTGCGATTGGCTGCGTCAACTCACAGGCCTCAGCGATAACTGGCACGGCACCATTCATGACACCGCTTCAACTGCCTGTGTCACTGCAATGATTTTGGCCCGCGAAAAGGCTAGTCACTTAAGTAAAAACAAAGGCGGACTGACTGCTTTAAACGCACCTTTAATTGTCTACAGCACCAAACAAGCTCATTCCTCTATTGCTAAAGCCGTTCAAGTCGCAGGCTTTGGTAATGACAACCTGCGCTATATCGAAGAAGACCCTTACACCCGCGCCATGAAACCTGAAGCGCTAGCAGCAGCCATTACTGAAGATAGAGCCGCAGGTAAAATACCGGCAGGAATCGTTTGTTCAGTCGGCGCTACGGGTACAACGGCAATGGACCCTGTCGATGCTATTGCTGACATTGCGAGTGTTGAAGATATTTGGTTTCATGTTGATGCTGCCATGGCAGGTTCAGCAATGTTATTGCCAGAATGTCG
>CALKXC010000042.1 GCA_938004025.1 uncultured Leucothrix sp.
TCATTACAACGACTCCTACTGAAACTGGGTTTGAAAAAATTGATACCTCAGATTATAGTCTTCAATAATCATCAATATATTAATTTCTTGCCATATTTGGCAGCGGCAAAACGCTAAACCCTTGCCTTCACAATGAAATAACTAGCCAAAGGAATTGGAATGATTACATTTACAAAAAGTGTTTTGCTACTTTGCTGCTTAACGTTAGCGACGACAGCTTATGGAAAATACAAAGTAAACTTGGTTTTTAATGCACCGACTAATCAAAACGAAACGATCATATTAAAGAACTTAAAACAGGCAGGTGATGCTCAAGAGGTCGTTGATTTAGTGAATCAAAAACTGAGCCTGCCCAAGCAGCTAAACATCGTTTTTGGTGCTGAAGATGGCCCACTGTATGATCCTGAAATCAATACCATAATGATGCCTTACGCCTTCATTGATGAAGTTAAAACCCGCTTTGTAAAAGCCAAGTACTCTGAAACGGGGGTGACGCCAGATCAAGCAACCAACGATGCAATTATGCATACCTTGTTTCATGAGCTAGGCCATGCACTAATAGAGATGTATCAGCTGCCCGTGGTAGGCAAAGAAGAAGACGCCGTGGACAGCCTTGCGAATGTGCTCTTAATTGAATTTTATGATCAAGGCCAAGAAACAGTGCTGAGTGCAGCTGATTTATTTGATCTTGAAAGTGGCGACAGAGAAGACTTTGAAGAAGCCGACTTTTGGGATGAGCACAGTTTGGACTCTCAGCGTTACTACAGCGCGCTTTGCCATGTTTACGGAAGTGATCCTGACAATTATGAATCAATTCTAGAAAACACCGACATTTCAGATGACCGAGCTGAGCTATGCATACAAGAGTATGAAGCGGCATCGAGAAACTGGTTTAAGCTACTTAACTTAAAATAGTGTTTAGCCAATCGATGAAAAAGAATGCCTAACTTAAGATGACGAGCCAAACAGAAATGCTCATTACAGCAAGTATTGTTGACACCAGTATGGAAGATGCCGCTATCTCCTTTGCTCGGTCATAAAGATCGGCAAAAGCATAGGCGTTCATTCCCGGTGGCATGGCCGCCATCAAGACAACGACTTTTAATACATCATGTTCCAAGGCGAAAACATAACGCCCCAACACATAAGCGATGACTGGATGAAGAATCAGCATATTGAAACTTATCATGCTAATTTCACCGATACTGCTTGAGATTTTATATTTCACTAAAATAGCGCCCAGAGCAAACAGTGCAACCGGTAAGGCAGCTCTCGCGATTAGCTCAAGCGCAGTGTTCAAGGCCTCTGGAGGTGTTAGATTTAGAAGATTGGCGGCTATTCCTAACAATAGCGAAACGGTAATCGCGTTTGAAAAAACTTGCTTCACAACGGCTTTAATTGTGGCGACAAAACCAACCCCATCAGCCCTCGAAATCTCCATGGCTGTGATGCCAATGACGTAACAAAACGGTGCATGAAGCGCGACGATTGCAAAAGCTGGTTTCAACGCCTCTGCACCAAATGCTAACTCGACAATCGCTAAACCGATCAGCACGAGGTTTGAAAACATTCCAGCAAACCCAATCGCTATTCGATAACCCGGTTTGTGGCCAAAGAAAAACCAAGCACCCAATGATGTCAGTGTAAAACTTGCCAAAGCTCCTATAAAAAACGGAGCAAGCATACTCATTTGAAATTCAGCTTTTAAATCTAAGCGTGAGATGGCTAAAAACAACAGGCATGGAATTGCAATTTGTGTTGCAAACCGCATCAAAGCACCCGATTGTTCGGCGGTGAATACTTTGAAATATGCGGCGACATAGCCCGTGCCTATTACCAAGAAAACAGGTAAAACGATCTGTAGAATTTGCAGCATATTCAGAGGCCCAAGGCTCGCTCTAACTTATATTGAAGCAGCCGCTCCTCTCTTGGCCATCGATCATTTGAAATCACTAACTTGAATTCCATTTCCGACTGAGGAAACTCTTCTTCACGTTCCGCTCTTTCATTGAGCAGGTCATCAAGCGCTAGCTTTTGTAAATTCGCTAAAACTTCCAAAGCCTCAATATCTTGCAATCGATTATTAAGCTCGTAAGGATCATCTTTGAGATTATATAACTCGTCATCATCCCCCCAAGCGACAACATATTTCCAATCACCTTGATAGACAATACGCTGGTAAGCGACGTCACCACTGTGCCCATAATGCTCTACGACTAAATGCTCCTTACTAGCTTCACTCGTTAAATTCACAGGATTTTCTGCTAGTAAATCGCGACCATCTAATCCAGAAGCATCTGCTTTTGCCGCAGCAATAATTGTTGCCGTGATATCTAATCCACTGACCAGCCTTTGCGAACGCTGCCCTGCTTCAATTTTTTCTGGCCACCGTATGACCAACGGAACTCGCCCCACTTCTTCCGTGTAGGTTGAATACTTATCCCAACCCGCGCCATGACTTGCAATAGCGTCGCCATGATCCGCAGTTACAATAATCAGTGTGTTATCGATTTCGCCGGACGATTCTAGACTATCGATGAGCTGTGCAATCGCCGCATCCGTTTGTAAACCTTGCGCATAGCAGCGCGCCATAACGGTTTGCCATGTACTCCAATCTGGCCAACGCTCGTGAGCCCTGAAATCGCAACGAAGATCTCGATGGATACCAAAACGAAACGGCTTCTTTGAAAGGTCTTCATCAAAGCTGGGGTAAGGCTTAATTGCACTTGGTTCTATCTTTGAAGCAAATGACTCACTTGGAATATAAGGGTGATGTGGTCCCCAAAAACTCGCCACCATACACCATGGCTCTTCGCTGTTTTGCAGCATTGCTAACTCTTGCTGCGCTCGATGCGCCACAAAAAACTGCTCCTGAGCTCTTTCATCGCCTTTTAGAACGCCACAGCCATCCATATAAGTCCATGGCTCAGGCGGGTCCATTAACACTTCACGCCCATCCATTTCAGGGTCAAATAGCTGGTGATCTAGCTGACAACTCGGCTGATGCAAACCCAACTCATTAAGATAAGTTTTGTATTCGTTAGAACCGTAAACATTGCCATAGTCAGGCATACTCCAACCTGACATACCATAATCAGAGGGTAGCTTTTTACGGCCACAATGCCACTTCCCAACAAATGAAGTTTTATAGCCTTGATCGGCCAAGCGATGATTAAACAATCGCTGATCACCGCGAAAGTCTTGCAGATTTTGAAGAATATTATATTCAGGATTCCAGCGAAGGCCGTGCTTACTAGGCCGCTGCCCTGTCATCAAACTCGCTCGAGCTGGAGTACAAACGGGCACCGTCGTATAAGCGCGATCAAACCAAACACCTTGTTTAGCAAGTGCTTCCAAATGAGGCCAATGATAGTCTGGCAGATGCTGTCGGTAGTGCCCTGCAAACGCCATATGATCGACGATCAACCACAAGATATTGGGCTTTGGGGAAACGTTCTGCATGCGATGACCTAATGTTGATATTGATCGGTAATTTGCAAAAAGCCATCCTCATCTAAATGACCTTTATCACCACTTACAAACCAGCGCACACCATCGACATCATGGATAGCCTGTGCTGTTTTTGCAGGGTTATTTAAATAGCCCAACATTACCTGCGGACCACCGATCAGAATCATACCATTCTCGCCTATTGGCAGCTCTTTAAATGTAACCGGGTCGGTAATTTTAAAACTTGCACCAGGCAAAGGCATTCCAACCGTTCCTTCTTTATTGCCTAACTGAACTTGCCAATAACTAGTATCCAAAATATCGGGAAGGTTTACACTGGCTACGGGTGAAGTTTCAGTTGTTCCATACCCTTCATAAATGTCTTTTCCAAACTTTAGTTTAAACCCTGTTTGCACGTTTGCCTCTAAATCTTCAAGACCAGAAACAGCGAACCTTAAGCTTTTCAACATCAGTGGCTGGACGGCTTCATTGTGAATATACCCTTCAAATAAGTTTGAGGTACCCAACAAAATAGTCCCACGGTACTTTGCTACTGCCTTAGCTACACCCACACTATCCTGAGGGTCAGCGTGACAAACCACTGGTAAACCTTCAATCAATGGTAAAAACTGAGCGACGGTCAACCCATAGGCTTGGTACAGAGGCAAGCTTGCCATCACTACATCATTGCCTTCAGCATTAAGCACTTCTGCAACCTGTTTTAAGTTGATTAGGATATTTTGGTGGCTAAGAACGACTCCCTGCGAATCTCCCTTACTGTCATTAGTGAACAATATTGCAGCGGCTAATTGCCCATCGTGATTTTTGCTGTAAAGCGCTTTAAGTAATCTCGCTGGTAAGAATTTAACTAATACCCATGTAAGAACTTTAGATAATTGCTTAGTCTTTGAAAGCATCTCATCAACATCAACAATTTCAAGATGCGCTAGGGCGTCAGAGACATCCACACCACTACCTTTCAACTTATCTAGAAACTCAGCCGAGGTATAAATCGTTTTAATTTCCGACTGCTCAATGGTTTCTGCAAGAGTTTGTGTTTTGCTTGAGTAATTTAGGTTGACTAGTGTTTTACCACTTAATAAGCCAGCCATATTTATTAATGTAGCTCTACGACTTGATGGCAGCAAGATACCGATGTTTTGCTCGTCACTTATCACGCTGACCTGCCGTGATAGTAAAATTGATTGGTACAGGGCATCCGTTGCTGACAAAGGTCTTGCTGAGGTGTCAGCAATCGCCAGCTCAGAGCCGACTCTTTTTGCACTATCAATCCATGCATCAGCTAAGCTTGGCAGCGACTGCTTATAGCCCTCCCATGAATTTATTGAGAGATCGAAAATACGTCGTTTCAACAATTCTGTTTCAGTGCTAATCGGTAAGGTCTGACCAAAACTCACCATCAACTGTCTGCGTTGACTGTTTTTAGTCGACGATTTCAGCTTAGCGGATGAGCGTGAAAA
>CALKXC010000043.1 GCA_938004025.1 uncultured Leucothrix sp.
AACTAACGGTTTCAACGAAAACCTATCTCTTTTCCAACAGGGAAAATGTGGTATGTGGATCGATGCAACAGTTGCTGCTTCATTCGTAACTAACCCTAAAGATTCTACAGTTGCTGACAAAGTTGGTTTTGCTCTAGCACCTGATAATGGTATGGGTCGTCGTTCTAACTGGTTATGGGCTTGGGCTCTAGCTATCCCAGCTGGAACTAAGAAAGAAGCTGCTGCAAAGCAATTCATCGAGTGGGCTACATCTAACGGTTACATTGAGTTAGTTGCTGCTAAAGAAGGTTGGGCTAACGTTCCTCCTGGAGCACGTACTTCACTATATGAGAACCCTAACTACAAAGACATTCCTTTCGCGAAGATGACTTTGGAGTCAATTCTATCTGCTGATCCAAACAACTCTACTGTAGAGCCTTCACCATACGTTGGTGTTCAGTTCGCAGCAATTCCTGAGTTCGCTGGTATCGCAACAGAAGTAAGTCAAGAGTTCTCTGCAGCATACGCTGGTAAGCAGTCAATCGCTGCTGCATTGCAAAAAGCTCAGACAATCACTAATGACGCTATGGAAGCTGCTGGTTACAAGTAAGCCGCTCCACACAGTATGATTTAGTAAGTAGGACCCAGAGGGCGGCAAATCTGCCGCCCTTTGATTTTAAACCCATCTAACTCTCGACCGAAACGCTGCCACCTGGCTGACAGTGAGGTAATATCATGGCTACGCAACACTCAAGATCCGCCGCCCGTTTGATGATGGCTCCTGCGGTAGTCCTCCTTCTAGGATGGATGCTCGTGCCACTGATCATGACGGTGTTCTTTTCATTTAAGAAATACCTTCCGCTGCGAGGAGACAAGCTATCTGATGGTTTGGAATGGGTAGGTTTTCTGAACTATGAGCGTTTCATAAGCTCAGGTTCATTTTGGCCAAGTGTGCAAACAACATTGGTAATCGTTGTTAGTGTATTGGTAATCACCGTGACACTTGGAATACTGCTGGCGCTTTTGCTTGACCAGCCTATGTGGGGACAAGGCTTTGTACGAATATTGGTTATAGCCCCATTCTTTGTTATGCCAACCGTTTCTGCGTTGGTATGGAAAAATATGTTCATGGATCCTATTAATGGAATCCTGGCACATCTCTGGATGTTATTTGGTGCAGAGCCCGTTTTATGGCTCTCACAGGCTTCGGTGCCCTCGATCATTTTGATCGTCTCATGGCAGTGGCTCCCGTTTGCTACTCTAATTTTATTAACCGCTATCCAATCACTGGATGGTGAGCAACTTGAAGCGTCTGAAATGGATGGCGCACCAAAACTGAAAAGATTTTGGCACATCGTTTTGCCTCATTTATCGAGAGCAATAACGATTGTTATCCTGATCCAAACAATCTTTATCCTGTCCATATTTGCGGAGATTTTCGTAACGACGGGTGGAGCGTTTGGAACGAAGACGCTGACCTATTTGATCTTCCAAAGGGTATTGGATAGCCAGAATGTCGGCTTGGGTTCCGCAGGTGGTGTATATGCCATCATCCTCGCTAACATTGTTGCCATCTTCTTGATGCGCATCGTTGGCAAGAACTTAGACAATTAAAGGGAGGACGAGATATGGCACGCGCAGTTACTAACCAACGTAAAGCGACTAATACCCTATTTGCATGGGCAATTGGGTTACTGATCTTCTTCCCAATTTTGTGGACGATATTGACCAGTTTCAAAACAGAAGCACAGGCGATTAATGATCCGCCAATATTCTTCTTTTTTGATTGGACGCTAGAAAACTATGCCGCAGTTATGGAGCGTTCTGACTACGCAAAGTTTTTGTGGAATTCAATCATCATTGCTGTTGGCTCCACCATATTGGGCGTCATTATTGCCGTTCCAGCAGCGTGGTCGATGGCTTTCGTACCATCAAAGCGTACCAAGGACATTCTTTTGTGGATGCTCTCTACTAAAATGTTGCCAGCGGTAGGTGTGCTTTACCCTATTTACCTGATCTTTATTCAGCTAGGGATATTGGACAGTCGAATAGGTCTAGTCGTTGTACTGATGCTGATCAACTTGCCAATTATTGTCTGGATGCTTTACACCTACTTTAAAGAAATTCCGGTTGATATTTTGGAAGCAGCTCGAATGGATGGCGCTTCACTGCGTGATGAAATTGTCCACGTATTGACGCCAATGGCCATACCAGGTATCGCATCAACAGTGCTTCTAAATATTATTTTAGCTTGGAACGAGGCGTTTTGGACGCTCAATTTAACGGCAGCTAAGGCTGCACCACTCACCGCTTTTATTGCGAGTTACTCAAGCCCAGAAGGTTTGTTTTTTGCCAAACTAAGTGCTGCATCAACAATGGCTATCGCACCGATTCTCATTATGGGTTGGTTTAGTCAGAAGCAGTTGGTACGTGGTTTAACTTTCGGCGCAGTGAAATAAGAGGAAATTATGGGACGTTTTGTACTTGATAAGGTCAGCAAAAGTTTCGGTGATACTGAAGTTATCCCGCCGCTAGATCTGACGATAGAAGATGGTGAATTCACTGTATTCGTTGGCCCATCAGGCTGTGGTAAATCAACCTTACTACGTTTGATTGCAGGCCTAGAAGATGTCAGCGGTGGTCAGGTAAGTATTGATGGGCAGGACATGACGAGTGTTCCTCCTGCTAAGCGTGGACTATCGATGGTATTCCAGTCGTATGCACTGTATCCACATATGACGGTTCGTAAAAACATAGCCTTTCCATTGCGCATGGCGAAAATGGATAAAGCTGAAATTAAAAAACGCGTTGATGAAGCGGCTGAGGTATTAAACCTCACAGATTACCTTCACCGTAAACCAGGTCAGCTTTCTGGTGGACAGCGCCAGCGTGTTGCCATTGGCCGCGCGATTGTTCGTGAGCCGTCCGCTTTCTTGTTTGACGAGCCTTTATCGAACCTTGATGCTGCATTGCGTGTTGGTATGCGTCTAGAAATTAGCGAGATGCACAAGCGCCTTGCGACTACTATGATCTACGTAACGCACGATCAGGTAGAAGCGATGACGATGGCCGACAAAATAGTCGTGCTGCAAGCTGGTGTTATTGAGCAAGTTGGAAGTCCGCTTGAGCTATATCGTGCGCCACGCAACGTGTTCGTTGCAGGCTTTATCGGTAGTCCGAAAATGAACTTGCTAACAGGCCCTGAAGCTGAAAAGCATGATGCGACGACGATTGGTATTCGCCCAGAACACATCTCAATTTCAAATGAAAGTGGCATGTGGGAAGGTACGGTTGGTGTGTCTGAGCACTTAGGTTCTGATTCTTTCTTCCACGTGAAGTGTGATGCTTTTGAGCACCCGCTGACAGTACGTGCCGGAGGGGAGTTGCAGATGAGTTATGGCGCAAAAGTATTCCTAACACCAGATGCTGCTCATATGCATACATTTGATGCAGAAGGACTTCGTATCGGATGAGTAGGCTGTCGGGTAAAACAGCACTGATCACGGGCGCTGCTCGTGGTATTGGCTTGGAGTTTGCCCGGACTTATATAGCTGAGGGGGCGCGTGTTGCGATTGCTGATATCAATATCGACCGTGCCCGTGAAGCTGCAGCCTCGTTGGGTGAAGCTGCTATTGCAGTTGAAATGGATGTTACCCAACAAGATAGCATCGACGCCGCAGTAGCAAAGACTATTGAAGCGCTGGGACAGATTGATATCTTAATCAATAATGCCGCTATCTTTAGTGCAGCCCCTTTGACGGAAATTAGTCGCACTGACTTTGATAATGTTTTTGCGATCAATGTATCCGGTGTTTTATTTACAATGCAAGCGGTTGCAAAGCACATGATCGAACGTGGCGCAGGTGGCAAAATCATTAACATGGCAAGCCAAGCGGGCCGCCGTGGTGAACCACTAGTCGCAACGTACTGTGCATCAAAAGCTGCAGTGATTAGCCTTACGCAATCGGCGGGTCTAAATCTTATTGAGTACCATATCAATGTGAATGCTATTGCGCCGGGCGTGGTAGATGGTGAGCATTGGGATGGTGTCGATGCCTTTTTTGCAAAGTATGAAAACAAGCCGCTAGGTCAGAAGAGAAAAGAAGTGGGTGAGGCAGTACCCTACGGACGGATGGGTGTCGCTGGAGACTTGACGGGTATGGCCGTTTTTCTAGCCAGTGAAGAATCAGATTATATCGTTGCCCAGACTTATAATGTCGACGGCGGACAATGGATGAGCTAATGACAAACAACAAACAGAATGCAACACCATTAAAACTGAGTAACGACACCTTGTCAGCTCTTCCAGCAAATATTAAACGGCCCAAGTATGACCGTGCATCGCTGACCCCCGGAATTATTCATATTGGACTTGGAAATTTCCACCGCGCTCACCAATCTTGGTATCTTCACCGATTGATGCAAGATGGCTTGGCTCAAGATTGGGCAATCATTGGGGCAGGAATGCGCCCTTATGATGAAGCACAGCGCGAAAAATTGGCTTCTCAAGACTATCTCACGACATTAATTGAGCTTGACCCTGAGGCAGGTACCTCGGCCGAAGTGATTGGGTCGATGATTGACTACGTACCCATAGTAGAAGGCAATCGCCCACTGATTGAACGAATGGCTGCCGCTGATATTCGTATCGTTGCGCTAACGATTACTGAGGGCGGATATTATATTGACCCAGCGAGTAAAGGTTTTAATGCGTCGCACCCTGATATTATTCATGATGCGGAAAACCCCGAGACACCGGTCACCGCATTTGGTGTAATCATTGCTGCACTAAAGCTGAGACGTGAACGAGGCATTAGCGCGTTTACGGGCCTTTGTTGTGATAACTTACAGGGAAATGGTGCTATCTTGCGCCAAACCGTGGTTTCACTTGCTAAGCTTTCTGACCCAGAATTAGCCGATTGGATTGATAAAAATTCTAGTTTTCCAAACTCAATGGTTGATTGCATTGTCCCTGCAACAGGCCCGAATGAGATCGCAATGGCGCGTGAGTTTGGCGTAGATGATGCCGTCCCAGTCACTCATGAGTCTTTCCGTCAATGGGTGATAGAAGATGACTTCTGCGCAGGTCGACCAGAGTGGGACAAAGCAGGTGCAGTCTTCACTGATGCGGTTCATGACTATGAAGCCATGAAGATCCGTATACTAAACGCTGGGCACCAATTGCTGGCGAATGCTGGTGAACTTTTAGGGTTAGAAACCATCGCAGACTGCATGGCTCATCCTTCATTAGCTAAATTCCTTTCTAAAGCACAGCATGAAGAAATTGCACCTTATGTAAAGGCTGTGCCTGATATGAAGCCGGGCGATTATATCGACCTTATCGGTAGACGTTTTGCTAATCCCGCGATCCTGGATACAACGCGCCGCGTAGCCTTTGATGGTTCATCAAGACACGCCGGGTTTATTTTACCTATTTTGCAAGATGCACTGGATGCAGGTGGTTCTGTGGAAGGGTTAAGCCTTGCGGAAGCGTTATGGGCACGTATGTGTGCTGGAACGCGTGAAGATGGCAGCGAGATTGAGGCTAATGATCCTTTCTGGGATAACCTTGTAGCAACCGCACAGCTGGCCAAATCAACTCCACAGGCTTGGCTTGAGATGAGCCAAACTTATGGTGACTTAGCAGAGCATTCAAGCTTTTCAAGCGCATTTGAAAAGTGGTTGACGTTGATTTGGGAAGAAGGCGTTGAAGCAGCATTGAAAAAATACGCTAGTTAAACATCACTAAGGAACGCTCCCATGGCTCATATCGATTATTATACTTTTCCACTCTCACCTTTTGCCTACTTAGCTGGTGGACGTCTCGAAGAAGTTGCAGCTAAGCATGGAGCGACGATTACTTATAAGCCTTT
Organism: uncultured Leucothrix sp.; assembly: GCA_938004025.1. Classification (GTDB taxonomy): domain Bacteria; phylum Pseudomonadota; class Gammaproteobacteria; order Thiotrichales; family Thiotrichaceae; genus Leucothrix. Next base: position 5,853 of record CALKXC010000043.1, read on the forward strand.
TGCTTTAATGACTATCTTCGAAGAAACGGGTACACCCCCGCCGCCAAAGCGTCATCCTAGCTTGATGGTGTATCGTGCTCAGGAATTAAAGCGAATTTCAAAAAAGTTAGGCATGGCTTTCAATCTACAGCCTGCTCACTGGCCCACTAACCCTGCACCAGCGTGCAATGCAATTATTGCTGCACAGGCAGCTGGTGGCGGTGACGTCGGCGGCTTAGTACAATCATTCTTAAAAGCATGTTGGGCTGAAGAAAAAGACATTAGCCAGGATGATGTGGTTAAGGCTTGTTTAGCAGCAAACGGTTTTGACGCAGCACTGGCAGACAGTGATGCTGAAGCAAGTGCAGCAGTGTTTGCTGCAAATACTGAAGATGCAAGAAGCGCGGGTGTGTTTGGAACACCAACTTATATCGTGGGAGAGGAAGTGTTCTTTGGCCAAGATAGGCTTGAGTATTTAGACGATCATTTACAAGGCTAATCAGCATAAATTTATAAACATAGAGCGGTTCTTTATGGCTGATCTATGCTTGTGTAAAATAAAAACAAGCCATTTAATACTAAAAATAAATACTTTTTAATAAATTAACATTAATATTTTCGCAATATTAAATTAAGAGTCTGTGACTATTATTGATTATGCCCCTTTGTTTTATTGAAGTGAGGCTCATTAAAGTGCTGGGATAGCTACTTTCTTGGCACTGTCGATAAATGATCAATAACCACAGGTGCTTAAAAACATGGACGTTTTAAATAAGCTATCAATAGTCGTGGTGCTGGCTTTTTTTGCAGGATGCAATAGCGGCACCACTCCAACCCCAACTCCTCAAAAGTCTGAACAAGACAAGAAACTAGCGTCAATTATCAAAAGCCGAGGACTAACAGGTGTGCCGAAGGCGACTTCAACCATACCCGCTATCACTGACCCAATCGCACAGCTTGGCAAGCGATTGTTCTTCTCAAAATCACTCAGTGGAAACCGCGATACGGCTTGTGTCACCTGCCATCACCCACAGCTAGGAGGTGGTGACAATTTAAGCCTCTCAGTCGGCGTGGATGCTGATATTCCTGACTTACTGGGCCCTGGACGGACACATCGTATTGATGCGATGCATAGCGATGGTGGACCAACAGTTCCTCGTAACGCCCCAACCACCTTCAATATAGCCTTATGGAAGACTTTTCTATTTCACGATGGCCGCGTTGAGTTAAATGCTGATGATACGATTAGAACACCTGATGTTGCTTTTAATAATGGCGACCCCCAAGCCGGTATCAATTTAGTACATGCTCAAGCAAGGTTCCCAGTCACTTCGAAAGAAGAGATGAAAGGTTTTGCGCATGATGATAAAGACAATCAAGGTATTCGTGAGTTTTTAGCCCAGCGAATGGGTGGGTATGGCCCAGGTCATGCTGCTGATCCATTGCTGGACAATGTTTATTGGTTAGAGAAGTTTCGGACTGCTTTTAACCAGCCTAATGCAACAGCTGAGGCTTTAATTACAGAGCAAAACATTGCTTTAGCGCTCGGGGAGTACCAGCGTTCACAAGTGTTTACTTCAACTCCTTGGCAGAAGTATGTTTCAGGCGATACGAACGCCCTGTCAGCTTCCGCTAAAAATGGTGCCTTACTATTTATGAATACCAGTGAAGAAGGCGGTGCGAACTGCGCTAGCTGTCACTCCGGTGATTTCTTTACCGATGAAGGGTTTCATAATATTGGTATGCCGCAGATCGGTCGTGGTAAAGGCAATGGAGTTGACGGTGTAGAAGATTTTGGACGATTCCGCGAAACGAATCTAGAGATTGATAAATTCACTTTCCGAACACCAAGCTTAATCAATGTCGAAATGACAGGTCCTTGGGGGCATGCGGGTGCATTTACCTCTTTGGAAGCGATGGTACGTCATGACTTAAAACCCCAGCAGTCAGTTGATAATTATGACTTTTCTCAGTTAAGTCAAAATGGAATTCAGAATCTGGATGTGATGAAGGAAAATACACAAAAAGCCTTAGATCATCCTAACTTTGCCATAAGTGAGCAACAGTTTAGTGATGCTCAAGTGACTGATTTGGTGAATTTCTTAAAGGCGCTAACCGACCCTTGCACTAAAAGTAAGACCTGTTTGACCCCTTGGATTTTGGATAGTAAAGATGATCTTGACCCCAATGGTGATCAGCTGGTGCCGATGGGCGCTGGTTTATAAACTAAAAAAGTCTGTCTTAATGGTCAAACATTAAGGCAGAGCTTCACATGGTTGCTTGGAATAGGCGAGAATAGGTAAAAGTTATTCCCTATGGAGGAATCATGACTAAGCCAACCAGCACTTTTAGTGGTCCAGATCTATGCAAGCTGCCTGCGCGTGAAGTAGTGGATCTTTTGAAGAATAAAAAAGTCTCTCCGAAAGAATTGTTAGACGCCTCTTATCAACGTATTGCTCAGGTTGAGCCCGCTGTTAATGCAACGGTAACGCAATGTCCAGAGCGTGCTTACGCTTCGCTTGAAAACTTAGAAACAAATGCTAAAAAGAATGGATCACATGAGGCTTGGTTAGGTGGTTTGCCGATTGGGATAAAAGATCTTACCGTTGTTTCTGGCGTGACGACCACTTTTGGCTCTTATGGCTTGCGCGACTTTGTGCCTGAGACGACCGATGCATTAGTAGAAATCTTAGAAGAGCGTGGTGGAGTTGTGGTTGGTAAAACCAATACACCTGAATTTGGCGCGGGCGGTAATACGTTCAATCAGGTTTTTGGTTATACAAGAAACCCTTGGGACACTCGAAAAAATGCCGGAGGTTCATCGGGTGGTGCGGCTGTTTCATTAGCTACGGGCGAAGTCTGGTTAAGCCAGGGCTCTGACCTTGCAGGCTCATTGAGAACACCAGCGGCTTATAACGGTGTGTGTGGATTTCGGGCCACTCCCGGAAGAGCAGGCGGTGGCCCTGACCCTGCTGCATTTCTAATGGAAGGTATCTCTGGTCCTATGGCACGCGATGTTGAAGACACGGCGTTATTCTTAGATGCCATGACAGGGTTTGACCCGCGGATGCCACTGTCTTTAGAAGCTCCAGCAGTTAGTTTTCAGGAAGTCTTAAAGCAAGAGAAAAAGAATATCCGTATTGCGTTTAGCCCGGATCAAAACGGTTTTGCTCCGGTTGAATCTAACATCAGAAATATCATGGCACAGGCGATGGCCACGCTTGATAGTAATGGCTTACGAGTTGAGGAAGCTTGTCCTGAGCTGCCCGATTTGTACGATACCTATGTCAGCCTTAGAGGAATTCATTATGGGGCTATCAATGCTTTCGCACCGGACTCTGTAAAAGCGCACTTCAAACAAACACTACAAGATAATATCGCAACAGGGCAGGCGCAAACTTCACAAGATATCTATCTTGCTATGCGTAGTAGGACTGATTTGTACCAGCGTATGCGTGTGTTCCTTGAAAACTACGATGTGTTGGCTATCCCAGTTGTGGGTTTAGAGCCTGGGTTGGTTGAAGAAGAATATCCCTTGTTTGTAGATGGCCAGAAAACGCCAGATTATGTGGACTGGTTACGTTTTTCATTTTTAGCAACTACGACTGCACTGCCTGCTTTAGCAATGCCGATTGGCTTTACTGAAAGTGGCATGCCGGTAGGAATTCAATTGATTGGGCCGCCACGAGGGGAAGCGGTTGTATTGCAGGTTGGGCTCGCTATTGAGCGGGTGTTGAACTTGGGCGCTGAACCGATTGATCCTAAAATAATTTCCTGATGTTAACTGTGACTGTTCCACACTAACGTTGCCTGATAATATATTGCTGCATAATTAGTAGGGGATACTCGTTTGATGGATTCACATGACCAAATCTCAGTCATTGAGGCATTGTCTTGTTTAGGCGATATGCCTTTGAATCATCTTTCAGAATTGATTAAACGTTTAGATTCAAAGCGTGTTCCGGCACAACAAGCGATTTTCGAACAAGGCGATTCGGCAGATGAAGTTTACTTCGTTGGTTCCGGTCGTTTATCAAAGTACCAAGATGAGCGTTTTTCTGGCCGACTGGTTAGAGGCCAAATAGCAGGATGGGCGAGCTTTATCCACAAATGCCCACATGATCATACCTTAATCGCAGAAAATGATTGCTTTCTTTATGTCCTGAAACGACAGGATATGGACGAGCTGGCAAAGGAGCATCCTGCCATTCTTGCTGGGTTTTTAATGGCCGCCACACCCATGCCGACGACCAGTAAAGAAATTAAATCGTTGAAAGCTAACCGACAGGTAGGTGTTTTCATTTTCGATGACTTAATAGAAGAAGCAGATGTCGTGTTTGATCGCTTGATGAATTGTTATGTCAATCATTCAAGAATCACGCGGTATGACTTTAAAGAATTCTCAAGTTTGGCAAAAATTACCGCCCCTGAAACGGAGTTGTTTGGTCCATTAGCTGCCGATGTCTTTGCTCATTTGGAGAGTGAAAACGAGACGGTTTTTTACATGGCAACGACGCTTGATCTTCAGGAGTGGATGAAGAAAATAACGACTCAGGTCGATACGTTAATATTAGTGGTAAAAGATACGACTCAAGCATTGCCAGATTGGTTTGCTGCGCTTGTGAAAGCCTGGAAGAAAAAGCCTGGCTTAGTGATATTAAGAACGAATGAGGGCCCCTTTGATAAGCGTGTTATATCGTTATGGGATACTTTTGAGCCGGAGTGGCATTATCGTTTACATATAGATGATGATCAAAAATGGGGCTCTATTGGGAGGATGGCGCTGGGTAAGGCGGTTAACCTTGTGCTGTCAGGTGGTGGTTGTTTAGGAGCCATTCACTGCGGGATTTTAAAGGCGCTGACGGATGCTAATTTCCCTATCGATACGATTGGGGGGACTTCTGCGGGAGCGGGCATTGCAATCGGCCATGCACTGGGGCACTCACCGGAATTGACCTCAGAAAAATTTCATTATGCCTTTACCGCACAGAAACCTTTCAAGTCTTACACTTTGCCTTTTTACGGTTTGGTTAATCCCAAACGCTTGGACCGTGTACTCAAAGAAATAACCGAAGGTTATACGCTAGAGGAATCACACATTCCTATTCATGTGACAGTGACCAATCTCACTAAATCTTGCGCTGAAGTGTTGACGACGGGCTCAGCTTGGGAGGCGATGCGAATGACAGGATCAATTCCAGCAATTTTGCCCCCCTATATAAGAAATGGCTGTACCTACATCGACGGTGGGGTTATCAACAACTTTCCTATTTCTATCGCTCGTGAGAAATATAGCGGTCGTTATGTTGGTGTCACCTTCAATATTCCAAAAGATAATCTGGTGAGTGCAAGCTACGATGAAATGCCGAATGCTCTACAAGCAACCTTGGCAAAGCTAAAAATGGCGAAGCCCAGTGACTTTCCAGGATTAGCTAAGGTTTTAGCTGGCTCTATGATGCTAAGCAGCACCTCAGATTTGAAAGATGCGGTGAATCGAGTTGACTTACTGTTACATCCACCGGTGCCTTCAAGTATCGGTATAACCTCTTTTGAGCGCTTTGACGAGCTTTATGAGATTGGTGTAGAGTATGGAGAAAAGTATGTTTCTGAGTTGAAAAATTCTAATATTTTCAATGAACTGATTGGTTTTTGATCTACTTTTGCTTTGGAGAGAGAATAAACATTATGCCGCTTGGAATTGAAAAAGTCGTCAAGGATGACGTCACGACTCTAGTGCTCACGGGTGATCTGGATACCGGAACGGCGAGTCAGTTAGAAAATACCGTAAAAGAAATCCTAGCTGGCACTCAGCCGGGAATAGTCTTTGACATGGGTGGTATTACCTATGTTTCGAGCTTTGGATTGAGAGTGATTATTTATACCTCTAAAGCAATGCGAGCGCATGGTGATCGGTTTGCTATGCACAGTGTGCAAGACGACGTGATGGAAATTCTAACCCTGAGTGGACTTAGCGGGCTACTTAAAGTGGTTGATACTCAAGATGCCGCAATCGCTTCTTTGGGTCAATAGATATGGCAGATACCGCAGAGAAGTCGATAAGCAATTCAATAGAAAAACTTGGTGAACTAACGCAGTGGTTAGTGGCTTGGATGGATGAGCATGCTGTCAATAAATCAGTCGCTTATAAGCTGCGTTTTGCCATGGAAGAAATCGCGACTAATGCCGTTTATTACGGTTTTCCTACCGGAACAAGTGGAACGGTCAAAGCGAGAATAACAGCTGATTCAGTCCTCCCAAAATATTCGCTGGAAATCTTGGACGATGGCGATGCTTTTAACCCATTGGAGGAAACGCCAGAGGCAGATACTGACTCGGCTTTAGATGATCGCGAATTAGGTGGCTTGGGCGTGTTTCTTGTCAAAAACCTGTCTGATGATTGCCACTATGTACGAACTAACGGATGGAACCATTTAACGATATCTATCGTTGAATAAAACGGATTCAAAGAAATAAAAGAAGTTGAAACAAACTGCCAAAAAGAATCCTATACTTTAAAAGTCTCAGGAAGAGAGAAAATCAAAATGAAGAGTAAATTAACGTTGCGTGGTGCTGGATTGTGCCTGGCTATTACGCTTTCAGGCTCAGTCAGTGCCGAAATAAAAATTGGTGCACCTTTTGCGTTGTCAGGTTCCGTGGCAGGACTCGCTGAAGAGATGAAAAATGGAGCGGCGCTAGCGGCTAAACATGTCAATGATCAAGGAGGGGTTCTTGATCAACCCTTTACCTTAGTTTATGAAGACTCTGCTTGTAATCCTGACAAGGCTGTGGATGTTGTTACGCGACTCATCGAAGAAGAAAAAGTAAGCGCATTGGTTGGCCCCGTTTGCTCAGGGGCAACGTTGCGTCAAGCGAGATCGGTTTCAATACCAGCGGGTGTTGTAACGCTGTCAGTCGCTTCTGCCTCTTTCCTTATTAGTAATCTTCGTGACAATGATCTCGTTTTCAGAACGGCCATTTCAGACTCATTCAAAGGCAAAGCAATGGCTAAATACGCCATTGATAACGGCATTAATGATATTGCAGTGAGTTTTGCTAGTGATGCATACAACACTAGCGTGGCTAAAGTGTTTAGTAAGGCATTCAAAGAAAACGGTGGAAAGGTGGTGATTAACCAAGCCCATCAGCCCGAAGGTAAAGACTTTAAGCGAGAAGTGTCTGCGCTGGTGACGGGGTCTAAAAACTTAGCACTATTTGCTTATTACGGCTCTAGTGGTACGAAGTTGTTGAAAGATGCTTTTGCAACCGATGAGGTAAAGCAGGTACTCGCGTCAGACGGCATGCTTTCTCAGGAAATTATTGATGAATTGGGCGCAAATGCGTTGAAATCAACCGGCATTATCAATAACCATTCTGATAAAAGTCGTGCAGGGTTTAAGGTTTGGCAATTACTAGCAGAGGCCGACAATGTAAAGGCTGAGGGCCCGTTCGTAGCAAACTCTTATGATGCCGCGTTTATGATGGCTCTAGCCATTCAAGCAGCGGGTTCTGCCGAACGTAAAGATATCTCGGCGGGCTTACGGGCGATTTCAGGTCCTGAGGGCGAGTTAATCTATCCGGGTGAATTTGCCAAAGCTAAAGCGATATTAGCAGCAGGCGGCAAAATCAATTATGAGGGTGGGTCGGGCCCAGTTGATTTTGATAAAAACGGTGATGTGTCGGGAGCTGTCAGTATTAGCAAAGTAAAGGATGGGAAATGGGACTCGCAGTTACTTCGTCAATGATCATTTCTACCCGAGCATGATTCAATGAGCGTTCTGTCGCAGTTCTGGTATCGGTCTAGCGTTCAGGTCAAGTTTCTCCTGATCGTTGTGCCATTGACGGTACTGTTGACGGTTGTTGGTTTGGGGTTAGTGCAATCTAGTGCAAACACGACAGCGACCGAGCGGGCCATTGGCCAGTTCCATGAGGTAGGGCAAAGCGCCTCCAAAGCACTGTCTGAAGAGTTTTGGAATTACAACGTGACGCAAGCACAAGCGATTCTCGAATCGTTGTTGTTAATTCCGAATGTGTTACATGTCTCAACGGTTGAGTTTGCTGATGGTAAGGCGGTTGAGAACAGCGGTTTTGAATTTGATCTCAGTAACACCGAAAGTGATGCATCAATGGCTATGGATATAGCTAATGAAGCGGTTCGGTCTGAAAAATTCCCCATTACTAATGAAAGGAAAGCGGGTGAGCCTGAGGTGATAGGTGAGCTAACAATTAGCTATAGCTTGTACAGCTTATTTGAGGAAAACCGTTCAAA
>CALKXC010000044.1 GCA_938004025.1 uncultured Leucothrix sp.
CAGACCAATAATCAGTACTAGTGTCGTATCTTTAAATAGTGCGATGAAAGTGTTTACCAGGCCAGGAATAACAAGTTTCAGTGCCTGAGGTAAAATCACTAAAAACATACTTTTCCAGTAGGTTAAACCCATCGCTAGTGCGGCTTCATACTGCCCCTTTGGAATAGCTTGCAAGCCTCCACGAACAACCTCTGCAACATAAGCCGCTTGGAATAGGATAATACCTATCATCGCTCTTGCTAACTTATCAAAGTCAGAGCCCTCAGGAAGGAACAGAGGAAGCATGACTGATGACATAAACAATACGGTAATCAGCGGTACGCCACGCCAGAACTCGATGAATATAACCGAGACTGATTTAACGATTGGCATGTGAGAACGACGCCCTAAAGCGAGAATAATACCGAGGGGAAGCGCTAGCGCGATACCAACAATAGAGATAATCAGAGTCAGCATTAAGCCACCCCATTTATCCGTCGCAATCACTTCAAGACCAAAGTACCCACCATGAATTAATACATAAGCAATAAATGGGAAGATCAATAAAATGAATCCACCTAACCAAGACTTTTTGCTAAAGCTCTCAATGAAGAGGGGAATACAAAGCAAAATGAGTGACAAGAAAGCAGTATTAACACGCCACTGTTCTTCTGGAGGGTAGAAGCCATAAATGGTTTGGCCAAAACGATTGTAAATATAGGCCCAGCAGGCTCCTTCACGTGAACAACCTTCACGGGTTGCAGCATACCAATCGGCATCAATGAACGCCCAATTGATAGCAGGTGGTACCACGATATAAAGGAGGTACAGCGCTAAAATAGTAAATATAGTGTTGATAGGGCTGGAGAATAAATTGGTCTTAAGCCAATGAATCGGACCTTTTACATCACTTGGTGCCGGTAATGCCGGCAGCATTTTATCAGTTACAGACATAGTGCTCTCCTACCTCTCTACCAACGCCATCTTGGCGTTGTACCAGTTCATGAAGAGTGAAATCGTCAGGCTGATCGTCAGATAAACCGCCATCGTCATGGCAATGATTTCAACGGCTTGTCCCGTTTGATTGAGTGTTGTCCCCATGAATACACTAACAATGTCTGGGTAACCAATCGCGGTGGCAAGCGAGGAGTTTTTTGCTAAGTTCAAGTACTGACTTGTCATCGGTGGGATGATGACCCGCATAGCCTGAGGAATAACAACTAAACGTAAGTTTTGACTAGGTTGTAATCCAAGGGATAAAGCGGCCTCGGTTTGTCCTTTGCTTACGGCAAGAATACCCGACCGAACGATCTCAGCAATAAATGCAGCGGTGTAGATACTCAGTGCTATTAATAAAGCTAATAATTCGGGGATGATTCTGGTTCCACCCTGAAAGTTAAAGCGTTTTAACTCAGGAACATCCCAAGTAAGTGGGCTGCCACTCAATAAAAACACAATTAGTGGGATTCCAAAGATAAGGCCTAATGTTGTCCAGAATATTGGGAACTGTTGACCTGTTTTGTTCTGACGTTGCTTCGCCCAAGAACGCAATATGAAGGCTGCGATAATACCAAGAGCCACTGCGATGAGAGTGAAATTGAACCCCTCACCAGGAATGGGGTAGGGTGCGTACATTCCTCTAACGTTCAGGAAAAAACTATCCATGAACGACATGCTGTCTCTAGTCCCTGGCATCGCGCGCAATACAACGAAATACCAAAAGAAGATTTGGATCAGTAAAGGAATATTGCGGAAGGTTTCAATGTAGACGGTGGCTATCTTAGCGATCAGCCAGTTTTTGGATAACCGAGCGACACCGATAATGAACCCCAAAATTGTGGCAACAACAACACCTAGTATCGTGATAAGGATTGTATTTAGTAAACCAACAACAAATGTTCTGCCATAGGTAGAGTCGGCAGAAAAAGGAATGAGTGATTGTAATATATCAAAACCGGAACGTTCTGATAGAAAAGCGAAACCTGTTGAAATACCCCTAGCTTCCATATTGGAGAGGGTATTGTTGACAATGTAAAACAGGAAGCCACCGAGGCCGATAATTAATATGATTTGGAAAAACAGCGCGCGATAATGCGGATCATTCCAAATGGGTGGTTTTCCTGGAGTAAGTCCTTGTTCTTGCGTACTCATAAAGTGCCTGCTAGCAAAGAATAACAACGAGTGGTGGGAAGCCCTAAAACAACGGCTACCCTGTAGATCTACAAAGCAGCCGTGTAACTCTTGAGAGCCTGCTAATGAATAGCAGACTCAAACTTAAACGATTCTATCGATTAACGAATTGGTGGTGCATACATTAGGCCGCCTTTGTTCCAAAGTGCGTTTAGACCACGACCGATTTTTAGAGGTGAACCAGAACCAACGTTAGCTTCAAAGCTCTCACCGTAGTTACCCACTTGGCTGATGATGTTGTAAGACCAATCATCGCTAAGACCTAGCTTCTCACCTTGTCCACCCATCATACGCTGCGTAGCAGGATCTTTGCTGTCTTTCATGCTAGCAACGTTAGCTTTGGTTAGACCCATTTCTTCAGCATTGATCATCGCGCTTAGAGACCAACGAACGATGTTGAACCACTTGTCGTCGCCTTGACGTACAACAGGGCCTAAAGGCTCTTTAGAGATAACTTCTGGAAGTACAATTGCATC
>CALKXC010000045.1 GCA_938004025.1 uncultured Leucothrix sp.
AGAAAGGTATAGATAGACCCTTGTTGAGCAAACCAAAACCCTAACTTATAGCCCCCAATTCTGATCGCATTAAGTTGATCAACCAGTAAAATTCCAAATACAAAAGAAACCAAAAACCAAATTGCTAAACAAAATGCAATTAGCTTAAGGTTTGCCTGCCAATAGGCATCCCTATCACTCATCTATTTCTCCCTCAACGTTTTAGTGAAATTCAATCATGTCGCTTGTCTTAAACTGCATGATTCTTAAGGGCGGCGATCATACCTCAATAAATGGGTGTATTTTCTGGGTAGGATGTATTCTCATACATGCTATGGCGATCCCCCTTCTTTAGTCGGCAGACTAAAGTCGGTAAGGCTTAAGTGGCTGGAATTAACGCTGCTAGCGTCAAAGAGCCTACAGTAATTAAGTCGTGCTTCTTCTCCTTATAAGAGTATTTGCAGCTATTTTCCTTGGCTTACGGATATTTACGGGTATTATCGGGTAAAAGTAGCTGCGTTATCGGATAAATATGAAAACCCATTCTTTAGAAATCACTCCTGACATCTTAAACCTGATTGTTGATATTGATGATTTCAGAGCCAGTTGGCGGATGATGAAGAATCTAGCGCCAGAGCGTTTGGCATCATTAAAGCATGTTGCTACGATTGAAAGTATCGGCTCCTCCACTCGTATCGAAGGATCAAAACTTAGCGATTCGGAGATAGAGGATGTACTTAGCAATCTTGACACGCAATCTTTTGCGACGCGTGATGAACAAGAAGTAGCTGGTTATGCTGAGGTCATGGATGTGGTTTTCGAGCACCACAGCACCATTAGCCTATCTGAAAATTATATCAAGCAGCTTCATTCAATGTTGCTGAAACACTCAGACAAAGATACGCGTCATCGCGGTAGCTACAAAACCTTAAGCAATTCTGTTGAGGCGTTTGACGCTGATGGTAAGAGCCTAGGGGTGGTGTTCCAGACTATTTCACCGTTTGAAACGCCGATGAGGATGCAGGAGCTTGTCTATTGGACGCGGGAATCATTGGCTGATAAGAGCTTGCACCCATTACTAGTCATCGGTGTTTTTACGGTCGTATTTTTGCAGATACACCCTTTTCAAGATGGTAATGGGCGTTTATCGCGAGTGCTGACGACACTTTTACTATTACAGGCGAAGTATGCTTACGTTCCTTACAGCTCGCTGGAAAGCGTCGTAGAGAAAAATAAAGAAGGCTATTATTTGGGCTTAAGGCGAACGCAGGGCACTTTGGAGAAAGATAGACCGAACTGGTCGCCTTGGCTGCGTTTTTTCCTTACTTCGTTACAGAAACAGAAAGACCACCTAGCCTCTAAGGTCATCATTAATGAGGAATGGGCAACGCTGCCGAGAGAGTCTGTTTTGATCATGGAATACGTTCAAGAAAATGGGCGTATCACCATAAAACAAGCCGTTGAGATTATTGATGGTGTGTCACATTCAACGATAAAAAAGCGTTTCGCGAGCCTCGTGGAAAGTGGTTTGCTTTCACAGCAAGGCAAAGGGCGGGGCACTTGGTATCAGCTTTGATTATCTGATTTCGCGAACACCTAGCAGGCAGCTACGTTTTGCTGCAAACTATCGTTTCAAAGAGGGGAAATCATGCTAAACGACAGAATTGAAGCTAGATGGATCGACGCATTTGAAACGACGTTTCAAGCCTGCAAAGTCGATGCATCACAGACAACCATCATCCTAAGCGAAACCCAGAGCCGCGACCTCAGCGTACAGCTTGCCGAACTTGCGCTAGCAAGAATGAACGTGCCTTTTTATCACCTCAAAGTCCCCACGTTACAAAGTGATGCGCCTGCTATTTTACGTTCGACCGGCACGTGTTTAGCGTTGAATAATCAAGACAAAGCTGTCGCTGCGCTGGCGGATGCGGACTTCATCGTTGATTTAACGGTAGAAGGACTAATGCATGCACCGCAAACGGGGAAAATCCTTCGATCTGGCGCACGTATTTTAAATATCTCTAACGAACACCCAGACATGCTTGAGCGTGCGATGCCAGATGAAGATCTGAAAAGGCGTACCCTAGATGCCGCTCGCCTCTGCCGTAAAGCTAAGCAAATGACAGTGACTAGTGATGCGGGAACTGACTTAACCGTCAATATGCAAAATAACAATACGGTTGGCGTTTGGGGTTGGACGGACAAACCAGGCACGCTTGCACATTGGCCAGGAGGCATTGTGGTGGTGTTTCCTGCTGCTGGCTCTGTGAATGGCCGTTTAGTGTTTCAACCCGGCGATATGAATCTAACCTTTAAAAAATACTTCGATGATGAAGTCATATTCACACTAGAAAATGACTACGTCACCAAAATTGAAGGCAAAGGCAAAGATGCTCGCTTGATGCGATCTTATCTTGAAGCGTTTGGCGATCGTGAAGCCTATTCAACGTCTCATGTTGGCTGGGGACTCCACAAACAAGCGCGTTATGAAGCACTGACTATGTATGACAAGCGTGATACCAATGCAACGGAGCTTCGTGCGGTTGCGGGTAATTTTCTATATTCCACTGGCGCTAACGAATTCGCTGGGCGCTTTACGCAAGGGCATTTTGATCTACCCATGATGGAATGTACCATCAAAGTAGATGACACCACGGTCGTAGAAAATGGAAGATTAGTGGAATGAAGCGGGCTGCAGGAATTAACTATGATGAGGCAGGTGAAGGCTCCACAACGATTGTGTGTTTACACGGAATCGGTGGTGACTCAGCATCTTTTGAGCCGCAATTAACTTGCCTTTCCAGCGACTACCGGATTATCTCTTGGAACATGGCGGGCTATGGCGGTTCTGAGTCGCTTGAAACAGTAACCTTTCCAGCCCTAGCCGAAAAGCTATGTGAATTCCTTGATGCGCTTAACATTGATAAAGCCCATCTCTGCGGCCAGTCAGTCGGTGGAATGGTGGCTATGGAAACCGCTAGTTTGTTTCCTGAGCGAGTTGCATCGCTGGTACTTATCGGCACGACATCTGCCTTTGGTGGACGAGATGACAGTTTCAAAGAGCAATTTGTTGCGGCGCGTTTAAAACCATTGGATGAAGGTTTATCGATTGGCGATTTAGCAGAAAAATTCGTCCCAGAAATAACCGGACCAATAGCCTCTGCTGAAACTGTTGCCGCTGCGACCGCTTCTATGGCCGCTGTTCCGGAATCAACCTATCGCGATATTATCCGTTGTCTCGTTACGTTTAATAGACGCACCGATATAGAAAATTTTACGATGCCTACTTGCCTGATTGCCGGTGAACATGACCAGAATGCGCCTGCAAAAACGATGGCACGTATGGCTGAAAAAATTCCAAACGCTGAGTATCATGAAATCAGCGGTGCCGGGCACCTGATCAATCTTGAAGCGGGTCAGGAATCTAATCAAATTCTCCACGCCTTTTATGGGAAACAGCAATGAGTGAACGTGATGATCCAATCTTTGACCCTAAAACGTGGGGCTTGACAGAACAGCAAGAACAGCTTTCAACGCTTGCGCGTAATTTGGGGCAAGATAAGTTGTATCCTCGTGCCTTTAAATATGACCGAGAAGCTACATTCCCAACGGAAAATTACCAAGACTTTGCAGCTGAGGGGCTAATGGGAATTGCCATCCCAGCAGAATACGG
>CALKXC010000046.1 GCA_938004025.1 uncultured Leucothrix sp.
GCTTGTAAGCACAGCGCCAATAAGCCCATGGAGACTTGCTCACCCGTTGATAAGATAACGTCTTTTTCACGCGCGGAACCTTCAGGGTTTAACTCATTGATCAGACCAACTAATCGGTTGGTTTCACCAGACATGGCTGAAACGACAACAACGACATCATTACCTTTCTCACGCCAGCGAATAACGCGCTTTGCCACTTCAGTAATGCGCTCTGGACTTCCTACTGAAGTCCCACCATATTTTTGAACAATAAGAGCCATTTTATACGCGCTCCTCAACCCAATCTAACACCGACTCAAGCGCACCCGGTAAAGCCGCAGGATTAGTTCCACCACCCTGAGCCATATCTGGTCGACCGCCACCTTTACCATCAATTTGCTTGGCTACAAAGCCTAGCAAGTCCCCTGCTTTGAGGGTTGCACTCTCAGCCTTAGTCACAGAAGCAACCAAGCTAACTTTGTCGCCATTAACCGTGGCTACCAGCACTACTGCCTTACCAAGCTTGTTTTTAAGCTGGTCAGCCGTATCCCTTAGTGACTTCGGATCAGCCCCTTCTAAGTTTGCGGCTAGCACTTTGATACCGTTGATATCGACAGCCTGTGAAACCAAATCATTCCCAGCAGACATCGCCAGCTTTGATTTGAGTTGATCCAACTCTTTCTCAAGTTGTTTTGATTTATCAACCAGTTGCTGCACTTTCTCAGAAGCATCTGGAACACTAGATTTAACCGATTTCGCAATTGCAGATAGCTGCGCTTCACGATTATCAATCCAAGCCAGTGCATTAGCGCCTGTAACCGCTTCAACACGGCGCACGCCCGCAGCAACACCTGACTCACCGACCATCTTAAACAAACCAATATCGCCAGTGCGATCGACGTGAACACCACCACACAATTCCGTTGAAAATCCTATCGTTAGAACGCGAACCTCATCCCCATACTTTTCACCAAATAATGCCATCGCGCCTTTTTCTAAAGCACGCTCCATATTGGTAAGCTCTGCTTCAGTTGCAGCATTCTTACGGATCTCAAGATTCACGATACGCTCAATCTCAGCAATCTGCTCAGGCGTTACAGGGTCAGGGTGAGAGAAGTCGAAACGCAAACGCTCAGCCGTTACCAAAGAACCTTTCTGCTCAACATGATCCCCCAATACGTCACGCATCGCTTTATGCATAAGGTGAGTACCGGAATGATTAAGTACAATAGCCTGACGACGTGCCTCATCTACTTTAGCCGATACAGCACTATTTAGACTTAGCGTTCCTGATTCAAGCTGACCTTGATGAATAAACACATTACCTTGCTTTTGCGTGTCAGCAACAGCAAACACACAATCATCCGATACCAGCTGACCAGAGTCTCCAATCTGTCCACCGGACTCTGCGTAGAAAGGCGTGGTATCTAGAATGACGCTAGCAGATTGACCTGCGGCAATAATATCCACAGCCTCACCTTCAACAAACAAGCCCGTGACTTTGCTTTGCTGACTTTCAAGCTGATCATAACCCGTAAACTCAGTATCGCCTTCCACATCCAGCTTATCAGTGTAATCAACACCAAACTTACCCGCTGCACGAGCCGCTTCACGCTGAGCATCCATTGCTGAGTTAAAACCGGCTTCATCAACTTCAATTTCATTCTCGCGAGCAATATCAGTCGTCAGGTCAACTGGAAAACCAAAGGTGTCATACAGTTTGAAAACTACATCACCAGGAAGCACTTTGCCGTCTAGATCAGCTATCGCTGTATTTAGCAACTTCATGCCTTTATCAAGCGTTTCCCCGAAGCGCACTTCTTCTTTGTGCAACGTAGTTTCAATGCGTTGCTGAGCTTCGGCCAAGTCGGGGTAAGCCTGTCCCATCATATCAACCAGAGGCTGCACTAACTGATGGAAGAACACACCTTTCAAACCTAACTTATGTCCATGTCGTGCAGCGCGACGAATAATACGTCGCAATACATAGCCACGGCCCTCATTAGAAGGCACAACGCCATCTAAAATAAGGAAGGAGCAAGAGCGAATATGGTCAGCAATCACTTTTAGCGATGCGTTGTCCAAATCATCCATATCCACCATGTCAGCAACGTGCTTGATCAGGTATTGGAATAGATCGATATCGTAGTTGCTGTGGCCATTTTGAATAATGGCACTTAAACGCTCCAACCCCATACCGGTATCGATTGATGGTTTAGGCAATGGCTTCATGGTGCCATCTGGGAAACGCTCGAACTGCATAAATACTAGGTTCCAGATTTCGATATAACGATCACCATCTTCTTCAGGCGTTCCTGGAGGGCCACCCCAAATCTCTGGGCCATGATCATAAAAGATTTCAGAACAAGGGCCGCAAGGCCCGGTATCACCCATCGCCCAGAAGTTATCACTATCATAAGGCTTGCCCGGCTTATCACCGATACGGCTTATGCGATCTTCTGGAAAACCAATTTCATTAATCCAAATCTGAGCAGCTTCTTCATCGTCGGCATAAACAGTAACC
>CALKXC010000047.1 GCA_938004025.1 uncultured Leucothrix sp.
AGATGATTTGATGGAGCTGACTTGGGAAGATGAAGATGATGACTACGCTGAAAAGCCATCGATTCATTTGGTTGATCGTGCTGCAATGAGCGGAATTATGGCCGACCAAGAAGTGGTCATTAGTTTCTAGGAGAGTCTGAAATGGCAATGTTACATATCGTAAATAAATCACCTTTCGAGCGAAATGCTTTTGAGTCATGTTTAAACCATGCCTCAGCCGGCGACTCCATTTTGATGATTGAAGATGCAGCGGTTGGTGCGATTACCAAAACAGCGTTTGCTGCAAAGGTTGAAGCAGCACTCCAGGATAAATCTGTTTATGTGCTCTCGGGTGATTTAGCTGCCCGTGGATTGAGTGAAGATCGTATAATCAGTGGTGTCGAAACTGTTGATTATGCAGGTTTTGTCGATTTAACCGTAAGCAATGAAACGACCCAAAGCTGGTTGTAAGCGGTTTACAGTTAACAATAATGGGCACCGTTTTTAAGGCGGGCCTTACTGAAACACCAAGAGAAGAGGAGAGCGCTAATGGCACTCGAAGTGAATGGCAGTACGATTGAGCAAGATGAGGAAGGTTATCTAGTTGATTTGTCTTCTTGGACACCTGATATAGCCACTGCATTGGCAGCTGAAGAAGACGTTGAGTTGTCTGAAGAGCATTGGGATATCATCAATTTTTTGCGTGAGTACTATGAAGAGTACCAAATCGCTCCAGCGGTACGTGTATTGACAAAAGCGGTAGGCAAGCGATTGGGTAAAGACAAAGGTAACTCAAAGTATCTTTACTCTTTATTCCCTTATGGTCCTGGTAAGCAAGCGTGTAAATACGCGGGTCTTCCAAAGCCAACGGGTTGTGTTTAATTCATATTAGTAGAGTGCTTCGTCAAATGTAGCGCAGTAATTTGACGGAGTGCTCGAGGGGATCGTGTGTTTCTGGGAGTTGTATACAGCATTTTATTTTGGATAGCGACGCTGGTTTTAGTGATTGGCGTGGCTAACAAAGTGCGCCTGTATTGGAATACCCCATCCCCTTTAAAAATCCCGACCATGCCAGCACCGAGAACTCAAAAGGGTGTGGTGCTTCGCATGGCTCGGGAAGTATTTTTGTTTCAAAGTTTATACCGAGCCGACAAACTGCTTTGGCTGATCAGTATCGTGTTTCATTACTGCATGCTGCTAATTGTACTTCGGCATTTGCGATATTTCCTTGATCCCGTTTGGGGAGTCATTGCTTTCATACAGCCCTTTGGTTTGTATGCGGGTTTTGGCTTTGTGCTGTGCCTCATTGCCTTGCTGGCACGACGCTTTCTTATTGATCGTGTGCGCTATATCTCAGCACCATCCGATTTTCTGATGTTGATTTTATTTATCGTTATAGGCGTCAGCGGCTTGATGATGAAGTTTGTTAATCCTACCGACATCGTGATGGTGAAGACCTTTTTCCAAGGTTTGAAATACTTTAGCTGGCAACCATTGCCCGCGGATTTTACTTTGTTACTGCATCTGACTTCCGTTGTATTATTGATGATTATTTTCCCCATCAGCAAGTTGATGCATGCCCCAGGTGTGTTCTTCAGCCCGAGCCGAAATCAGATGGATAATTCACGTGAGCAACGTCACGTCGCACCTTGGGCTGCTGAGCTGGATAAGCAGGGTGTTGATTATTTGAGCGAATTAAAAAAATGATAGGAGGTTCATCACATGGCTAAATACGAAGCACCTCCTTTAATGTCAGATGACGGTATTGTTGATATTCCGGTAGTTGTTCCTGACACGATGAAAGGCGCTGGGCCGTTTATATCTAAGCCCGAGTTCCAAAAGCCCATGAACTTTCCTGACGACATTGAGCAGGATGAAGAGGGCAACTGGTCACTTATTCCTAATTGGAAAGAAGAGGCTTTAAACAAATTAGATGATTTGCGTGGACGCTACCGCTCCTTGCAGGTCTATTTGGATATTTGTGTTAAGTGCGGCGCTTGCACAGACAAATGTCACTACTATCTCGGCTCATCAGACCCTAAAAATATGCCGGTGGCAAGGCAGGATTTACTGCGTAAAGTCTACCGACGTTATTTCACGTTTGCAGGTAAGTACTTCCCAAAATTAGTGGGCGCAACTGACCTTACTGAAGAAGTAGTGGATGATTGGTATAACTACTACCACCAGTGTTCGCAGTGTCGCCGTTGCTCAGTCTTTTGCCCTTACGGGATTGATACCGCTGAAGTCTCGATGGCTGCTAGAGAAATTTTGAATCATATCGGTCGAGGCCAAAAGTACTCAACTGAGATTATGGGTAAGGTCTACAAGATTGGAAACAACCTAGGACTGCCACAAGCTGCTTTAGCCGACACGCTAGAAGGGCTTGAAGAAGATATTGAAGATGAAACGGGCGTTCCAGTTAAGTTGCCATTAGATCAGCATGGTGCAGATATTCTATTAGTCACCCCGTCTGCTGACTTCTTTGCTGAGCCGCACGTGGATGGATTGATTGGTTATGCCAAGGTATTTCACGAGTTAGGTTTGAGTTGGACCTTGAGTTCGTATGCTTCGGAAGGCGCTAACTTTGGCATGTTTATCGGCAGTTATGAAAACATGCGTAAGATCTCGATGCGAGTACGCAAAGCGGCCGAAGACTTGGGTGTAAAGCGCATTGTGTTTGGTGAGTGTGGACACGCTTGGCGTGTGGCCTACAGCTTCCTAAATACCTTAGCTGGCCCGTTTGATTTCTTAGACGCCCGCTATCCAGTCCCACAACACGTACTAGAGATTACTTGGCCAGCACTGCGCGACGGCAAACTCAACATTGATAAGTCGCGTAACGATGATATGACCCTGACGTTCCATGACTCTTGCAACGTCGCCCGTGGATCTAATATGGGCGATCAGGAAAACGGGCAGTTCGATTTTCCGCGAAATGTCATCAAGGCAGTTTGTAATAATTACATCGATATGCCGGAAGATACCACCAAAGATGCCACGTTCTGCTGCGGCGGTGGTGGCGGTATTTTGACTGATGATTTAATGGATATCCGAATTAAAGGCGCGCTGCCTCGAATGGAAGCGTTGCAACACGTCACGGATAAATATGGCGTGACGCACATGGCCGCTATTTGCGCCATTTGCAAATCTCAATTTACCAAGGTGATTCCGTATTACGGTTTCAGCATGGACCAGATTGTTAGTGTTCACCAATTAGTTAGTAACGCTTTGATATTGACCGGACAGGTTGATGAAGATGAAGTCACTGAAGGAGAAGAATAATTATGGCAACGGCACCAGATAAACCGCTAGATACCACGAAAGTTCATACCTTCCGACTTTATAAAGATAATGATGTCGAATGGAATAGCATGCAAGATTTGATCTTCCAAGAAGACACGTCTTACAAATGCCCAACGTACATCCATAAAACCGCACCTTGCCAAGGCAGCTGCCCTTCAGGTGAAGATATTCGTGGTTGGTTACAAATCGTTCGTGGCATAGAAAAGCCACCCACCGATTTGAGCATGCAGGAATATGCATTCCGACGTTCAACGCGTGCGAATCCATTCCCTTCAATGATGGGGCGAGTGTGTCCCGCACCGTGTGAAGAAGGCTGCAACCGAAACGATGTCGATGACTTTGTTGGTATCAATTCCGTCGAGCAATACATCGGTGATACAGCAATAGAGAATGGTTTTGCTTTCAACCCTCCTGAAGCCATGAGCGGAAAGAAAATCGCTATCGTAGGGGGTGGTGTTGCAGGTTTGTCAGCGGCTTATCAGTTACGCATGATGGGACACGGCTCGACTATTTTTGATGATCATGAGCAGCTTGGCGGCATGGCCCGTTATGGTATTCCCGCTTATCGTGTGCCCCGTAATCAGCTAGATGCCGAGATCGGTCGTATCACTACGATGGAAGGCGTTGAAGTTAAAACCAGTACGCGCATTGGTCGTGACGTTACGGTTGAAAGCTTAGAAAAAGATTACGATGCGATCCTTTGGACGTTGGGTTGTAAAAACGGCCGTGGACTGTTTGTCGATAATTGGAGCGACGTGCCTAATGCTGTGCCTGCGGTTAACTTCCTCGAAGTGTTCAACAGTGGCAACATGCATTACACCGCGCCAAAAATCGTTTGTGTGGGTGGAGGGGATACGTCGATCGATGTGGTATCGGTATCACGCCGTATTGGTACCTTAGCTGATTACAGTGAAATGCCTGAAGAAGTTGTGATGGGTCGCACCATACACACGGAGAACCCAGCTGAAAAGTTAGCAACTGAAGTGACCTTGACCTCACTGTTCCCGCAAGATCAGATGACGGCCGCAGAGCATGAAGTTAATGATGCTTTAATTGAAGGTGTAACCATCCTTAATGAAGTGATGCCGGTTGAGATCCTGGTTGATGAGAATGGCCGTGGCGTTGCGCTTAAAGTGGTTGAATGTGAGATGGAAGGTAGCCTTCCCAAAGCCAAAGAAGGCGGCAAAGAAACTATTATTGAAGCGGATTTAATCGTTTCGGCAATTGGTCAGTACGGTAGCTTGGAAGGTTTAGAGGAGTTTGATAATGGCCGTAGCCTGATCGATTCAGATCAGTTCTATCAGGTGCCTAATCGACCCGGTCACTTTGTTGCGGGTGACATCGTACGACCACACCTACTAACAACAGCGATTGGCCAAGCGTCTATTGCCGCTGAAAGTATCAATCATTATCTGAACAATCGTGATCAGGTTAAACGACCTAAAGTCGACAAGCATCACTTTGATTTATTGGATAAATTACGTGAAACCGCGCTTGCACCTTCGCCTTATGAAGAAACGAAGGCTGACGATTTGCGCGGTACCCAGTTTGCTGATTTTGCCGTGCATAACTACGACGATCGCTCGGAGCATCAAATCGTTCCATCGAGTGATTTATTCTTAGGTCATTTCAATCGGGTTGAGCGCAATTTGCGAACCGAAGAAGTGCCATCAGCTTCAGAAGTAATTGGTCACTTTATGGAGCGTGTCAATGCTTTAGCGGAAGAAGAAGTGGTGGCCGAAGCGGGGCGCTGCATGAGCTGCGGCATGTGCTTTGAGTGTGATAACTGCGTGATTTATTGCCCACAAGACGCAGTTTTCAGAGTTAAAAAGACGCAATCTACCATGGGCCGCTATGTGGATACCGACTACGACAAGTGCATTGGCTGTCATATTTGTGCGGATGTTTGCCCAACGGGTTACATTGAAATGGGTTTAGGTGGTTAATCGTATGCCCCCGATGATTCACAGTTTTATTGCTTTGTTGCTAGCCGTAATGATGGTCGGGTGTGATAGTAATCCGCCGGAGTTGATGGCGGCTACTAAGGTGTTTGAGACCGAACAGGAAACTAAGCTGCACATAGCCGAAATGCGTACAGATCACATGCACCTGTTGAATCACAAGCGCGATGAAACGATGTACAGCGGGATTCGGACGGCAAAACACAGCCTAAATGCTTGTATCGATTGTCATGTACCGATGCCAACCGCACAAAAAGTGGTTAGGCACACTGATGCTGAGCATTTTTGTGCGACTTGTCATATTGAGGTGGCGGTCAAGCTAGATTGTTTCCAGTGTCATGCGGATAGGCCTGCGTTGAAAACAGCGGAGGTGGCGAAATGAGTAACCTAATTGATCGATATCGTCGGAAATTCCTTGGTGGATTAGGCATTACCGCTGGGGCTGTCACATTAGCGCCTGGGATCCTACTACGCGAAGTGCAGGCAAAACCTGACGATGAAGCAGTAACAAACAAAGTTCGTTGGGGGATGTTAATCGACACTAACAAGCTTCCTGATGGGGGCGATGGAATGGTCGCTGCTTGTAAAAAAGAACATGGTTGGGGCGACGACCCTCATTCATCACCTACGCAGCAATCCCAATGGGTGAGAAAGGTAACTTTCAAAGACAAACTGACTAAGCACGAAACTTCGTTGCCGGTGATGTGCCAGCATTGTGAAACAGCGCCCTGCGTTGACGTGTGCCCAACTGGGGCATCGTTTAAACGTGCTGATGGTATTGTCTTGGTCGATAAGCATATCTGTATTGGCTGCCGATATTGCATGATGGCTTGCCCATATAAAGCGCGTAGCTTTGTGCATGAAAAATTAGAGAACCAAAAGCCTCATTCGCCTCGCGGTATTGGAACGGTTGAGTCTTGCACACTGTGTGTTCATAAAATTGATAAAGGTGAGCAGCCAGCCTGTATCGAAGCTGCCCCGCCAAAAGCTGCGGTGTTTGGCGATCTAAATGATCCTGAAAGTACCATAAGCAAAGCGTTAGCTAAACATGGCGCTCAGCAAATTCGCGCCGATCTTGGGTTAAATACTGGCGTTCGGTATTGGGGGATTTGACATGAGTGCGACTGAATTGCCATTAAGCTCAGAACAAATTAAAGCGAACCGAAATAGTAAAATGACTTTTACAGAATGGCAGGTGGAGGATAAGCGATTTTACGCGCTGCTAGCGGTTATTGGTTTGTTTGTATTAGCCGCCGCCATTGCTTTTTTCTATGTTGAACACTACGGTCACTACGTCACCGGCATGAATAACCAAGTGGTATGGGGCATGCCGCATGTGTTTGCGATTTTCTTGATCGTGGCTGCATCAGGCGCAGCGAACATTGGTTCATTAGGGACGGTGTTTAATAAAAAGGAATATCAACCATTAGGTCGGCTTTCACTAGTCACGGCAATGGCGCTATTGCTGGGTGGTTTAGCCGTATTGGTTTTAGATTTAGGCCATGCTGACCGTCTAATTATTGCGATGACTTACTACAACTTTAAGTCTATTTTTGCTTGGAACATCATACTTTATAACGGCTTTCTAGTAATTATGGCCGTCTACTTATGGTCGATGATGGATCGCCGGAAGTGGGCTAACGAGTTCTATAAGCCAGCAGGCTATCTTGGGTTTATTTGGCGATTCATATTGACCACTGGTACTGGTTCAATTTTTGGCTTTTTAGTGGCGCGCCAGTATTATGATGCCGCTATTTTAGCGCCATTGTTTATTGTGGCTTCCTATGTCTTTGGTACGGCAGTTTTTACACTAGCGTTGGTGTTTTTACATAAGTTTAGCGGCAAAGAGCTAGGGCAGAGTATTCAGAATCGTCTACGCTACACCCTCGCTTTATTCATCGCCTTAGTATTGTTTTTTGAGTTAATCCGCCACGCCACTAATCTTTATGCAACCGAGCATCATGGCGTTGAAGCTTATATTTTAAGTGGGGGGGATAAGATTACTTGGCTGTTTTGGGTTGGGCAAATCCTGCTAGGAAGCCTACTGCCTTTAGTCTTAATTTGGCTTCCAAGTTTGCGTAATAGTCAGAAAGCGCTATTGAGCGCAGCGGCTTTGGCAATATTCGGTGGTTTCAGCCAACTCTATGTCATCATTATTGGCGGGCAGCTATATCCTGTTGTTCTGTTCCCCAACGCCACTGTGGAAAGCACATTTTCGGATGGTGAAATTGCCACCTATTCTGCAACGTTGCCCGAAATGGTACTTGGTGTTGGCGGTGTTGCTCTCTCCTTATTATTGATAGTCGTAGCCGTTAAGGTATTAAGGCTATTACCGGAGAGATTGTTCGATGAGTAGCTCAAACACAACCTCTTCTCGTTGTGTTTTTAGCCGACCCTTTAGTTTTTCAAACGGGTCGGCTTTTTTGTTTGCAGCAGGAGAGACAAGCTAATGTCTCGCCTTTATTTGTCAGCGGCTCATAAATCTTCAGGTAAGACGACACTGTCGATCGGCCTCTGTGCAGCCTATGCCCAGCAAGATTTAAAGGTGCAGCCGTACAAAAAAGGTCCAGATTATATCGATCCGCTATGGCTTACACAGGCGAGTCAGCGTTGCGCTTGTAACCTTGATTTTAACACCATGAGTCATGATGAGATTCTACGTGTGTTTCAGCAGCGTCGAGAAGGAACCGATATCACCATCATAGAAGGCAATAAAGGCTTGCATGATGGCATGGCTATGGATGGTTCCGACTCTAATGCAGGGATGGCGAAACTGCTTAAAGCGCCGGTTGTGTTAGTGATTGATACCCGTGGCGTTTCGCGGGGTGTGGCACCCTTGTTGTTGGGTTATCAACAGTTTGATCCAGATGTGAATATTGCCGGTGTGATATTTAACATGGCGGGAGGTGATCGCCATGCGGCTAAGTTGAGGAGCGTTGCTGAAACTTATACCGATATTCCCGTGTTAGGTGTTGTGAATCGGCACAAAGATCTTGAGCTTACTGAACGTCACCTTGGCTTAATGCCCAGTAATGAAAACCAGCAGTCTGCCAGTATAATCAAATCCATCGCAACACAGATCAGCGATCAGGTTGACCTACAAGCTTGCTTGTCAGTGGCGAGGCAAGGGGAGGAGTTGCCGGTTTATCCGCCAATGGAAATCCCTGATTTACCAAACACAACAGTGAGGATTGGTATCTGTGAAGATCGGGCCTTTAGTTTTTATTATTTGAGTGATCTTCATGCTTTGCAACTAGCGGGCGCGGAATTGGTCTCGATTAATACGCTTGAAGATAATGAACTGACTAATGTTGATGGGCTATTTATTGGCGGCGGGTTTCCAGAAACGCATATGCAGGCTTTAAGTCAAAATATAGCGCTGCGTGAATCGATTAAACACGCGATCGAGTCAGGTTTGCCAACTTATGCGGAATGCGGTGGTCTCATGTATTTGTCGAAGCGCTTAGTTTGGAATGATCAGTCGGCTGAAATGGTGGGGGTGATTCCTTCGGATGTATCGATGCATGAAAAGCCACAGGGCCGTGGC
>CALKXC010000048.1 GCA_938004025.1 uncultured Leucothrix sp.
TGAATATAAACAAACCGAAGCTTAATGTTTGTTCAGCTTGAAATGCACTAGTGTTTTCATTTTGCACATAGTGAAGGTTTATTAAATAGGTCTAATATTTTTAAGGCCACATCAAAGTAAGTTTAAGACGTTTAACCTTAACTGTTATTAAGGTTCAGTCAGCACAAAAATTAACTAACGGATTAATGGTATTAGCGGATGTATAAAAAAATAACGCTTCTGGTCAGCGCATATTTCTTGGTTATGTCAATGACTAAGGGCCACTCTCATGAGAGCGCGTATCATGACTTTGGTATTGATCAACCCATTTTTAATTTACAGCGACTGGGTGGAATTACTCAGGGAAGGGTTCAAAGTAGGCTTTGGTCAGACGACTATTGGGCAAAGTATGCTGGAGGTTTAGCTTATCGCTACGCTGAACCCGGATTTTGGATTGATTTGAATAATCCAAAGCCTAATGACTGGCTAGTCCCGGGAATGCATGTTTTGAGGAGTCGGCCGGCTTCCTTGTTAGTTAGAAATGGAAGGACGGATAAACTTTCACCCGCTGAAAAATATGATCTATTGGTGGGTGATACGAATTACTCATTAACCAAAGCATTTATCTATGAAATAAATAAAACAACCGAGCCTTGGGAAGGCTCTTGTGATGGTTGGTCTTATGCGTCATTTAATGAAGCGCCACCCGTTAGAGCAGTAAAAGTTAGAAACCTTGCCGGGCATTTAATCACATTCTATCCATCAGATATCCGTGCTTTGCTAACGCTTTTATACTCGGGATATAAGGTATCGAGTTTTGGCGGAAAGTGTCAATCCGATAATCCTAGGGTCGATGCCAAGGGAAGAGTGATCGACAAAGATTGTCGCGATACTAACCCCGCCGATTTTCATACTGTGCTGGTGAACCAGGTTGGAATTGGAAAACGGAGTTTTTCAGTCGATACTGATTATGCAAAAGAAGTCTGGAATAAGCCTGTGAAGTCATTTCGACTGAAATACTTTAATCCGCAAACGATGCAATATCATGCACATGGTTTTAAGGCTAAAGTGCGTAAATCTCACTATAGTCGTGACATATTCTCGACTCATCGCAATGTTCATGGTCGATATATTGTTGGTGTTGATTTACAGGTTGAGTATCAGATAGAAGCATTTCCAAAAGTGGCGTATAAGCTAGCACCCAGCCATGATAAATCAGTGTCGCAAAACTATCGCTATGACCTAGAGTTAGACGCTAACGGAAATATCATTGGTGGTGAGTGGGACATGTCTGCACAAAGGCTCCACCCTGATCTAATTACGTATGTCAGTACTCACAGTCTCGTAAGAAGCCAGTTTGATGCACAGATAACGGGGAGTAACCTAACCGAAGTGCTTAGAAGCTTGCGCCCACATTATGCTAAAAGTACCTCCTCAAACAAACGACCGCTGTTTAAAGTCGTTAAAGCACTGGCAAGGATGTCACAATAAGCGATTGTGAACGCTAGCTGTATTATAATGAAACTTATTGTAATTTATGTGAGATCGGTATCATGAGTATTTTATCATCCATCAAGTCAATGTTTTCAAGCGCACCGAAAGAAGCAAAACAGCCAAAAGCAATGCCTAGTGAAGAGTACGAAGGCTTTGAAATTATTCCAATGCCAGCTGCGGAAGGCGGTCAATATCGCTTGAACGGTATTATCCGTAAAGGTGAGCAAGAGCACCAAATGATCCGAGCGGATATGTTTGGCAGTGCTGATGACTGTGCCAATGAAATGAAGCGCAAGTCTAAGATTTTGATAGATCAAATGGGTGATCGTTTGTTTAATTAAAGTGTTAAGCCTGAGGTGTTCCAGATTGCTCTTTGCTGGCAAAAACGCTTCTTTCTCAGTATAGTGATTTGTATGTAATTGAATTATAAGGCCAACTCCCAGGGGTTAAACTGATGACTGAATTTGTTGTTCTCTATTGGCATTGGATCGTATTGGGTATCGCCCTGATGGCGATGGAGATTTTACTGCCGTCTTTTGTCGCACTTTGGTTTGGTGCAGCCGCCGTTATTGTCGGCGTTTTATTGTTGTTCATTCCATCGCTCTCGGTGGCCATGCAAGTAGTGCTATGGGTGATTTTCTCTATTATTTTTACTTGGTTGTGGTTTCGAATTATGCAACCTCTTGCGATTGACAAAACTAAAGCAGGCTTGTCCCGTGAAGCGATTGTGGGTGAAATAGGGCAAGTATTATCAGCCCCTACCACGGAGCGTCGGGGTACCTTGCGCTTTTCAGTACCGATTTTAGGTGCTGATGAGTGGCCGTTTATCTGTAGTGATGAAGTGGCCTCGGGCGATCGTGTTCGGGTGTCTGATATTTCGGGCAATGACTTAATTGTGATTAAAGTTTAAGGAGTTTGAAATGATTGATGCAGGATTAATTTTAGCGTTAGCGCTGTTTTTCATCGTATTCCTGACGATTGCAAAAGGTGTTCGACTAGTTCCTCAGGGATATAAATGGGTCGTTCAACGCTTAGGAAAGTATCATGC
>CALKXC010000049.1 GCA_938004025.1 uncultured Leucothrix sp.
ACTCAGCCTTATCGAGCCCCAGCGGTTAAGCAACCTGCTCGTGTAGTGCCGACAGTGGCGAAGCCAAAACCACAAAGCACCGTGCGTAGGTTAACGCTTAATGGCAGTACAAACTTTAAAAGCGGTAGCTCTCGTTTAACCAACGAAGGCCAAACTAAACTGCTAGGTTTAGCACTTTCGCTTCAAGAAGGTAATACACGTATCACTCGATTGTTGATTGAAGGCCACACCGACAGTGTTGGTGACGCCGCAATGAACCAAGTATTGTCGCTAAAACGTGCTAACGCCGTTGCAGAATACCTAGCCAAACAAGGTGGGTTTGCACGCTCTTCAATGCGCACCGTTGGTCTTGGTGAGAGCAAGCCAGTTGCAAGCAACAAGACTCGCAAAGGTCGCGCACTAAACAGACGCGTTGAAATTACCGCGACTGGGACACGTCAGATTAATCGCTAATCTGTAATAGCTATTGGAAATCTGGGTATGACAAGCTCCGCAACGACTCTGCGCGTCGTCATACCTAGGCCCCTTTATCAAGCCTACGATTATGATTGTTCCGAGCAACCGCTTCCTGACGTTGGCTGCAGAGTAAGGGTCCCACTCGGACCGCATAGTTTAGTCGGTATTGTTGTCGAACGCGGTGTGACAAGTGAATTCGACACGCTACGACCGATTGAAGCCATTCTTGATACCCACCCACTTTTTGATAAGCAACTCCTTGAACTATTACAGTGGGCGAGTGTTTATTATCACCATCCTATCGGGGAAGTGCTGTTTGCCTCGCTTCCTAAACGACTGCGCAAAGGCTTACCGCTATTACAAAACTTTGCCTGGCACTTAAATTGCGATGACTTAACAGTCGCTAGACAAGAAACTAAGCGCGCTAAAAGACAGTCGGAGCTACTTGAGCAACTCGCCGTCAATAGCCTGACCGAAGCCCAACTCACTAGCCTACACCTTGGGAAGTGGCGCAGCCCAATGAAGGCATTGGCAGAAAAAGGCTTTGCCCGTCGTGAAGTCGTGGCGCCTAAAGCGCGCAATCAATCACTGGAACACCCAAACCAACATTTAATTACGCTGAGTGAAGAACAAGAACAGTGCATGACTCAGCTGCTGGCGAATATTACGGAGTCACCCTTAAAGCCTGTTTTAGTGCATGGCATAACCGGCAGCGGCAAGACCGAGATTTATCTGCGAGCAATCAAATCAGTGTTAACTCAAGGCAAGCAAGCCTTGTTAATGATCCCTGAGATTGGACTAACCCCACAGCTATTTCAGCGATTCTGTGACTTCTTTCCGAATCAAACCGTCGTTGCACTGCACTCCGGCTTAAATGATTTGGAACGAGCGCAAAACTGGCAGTCCGCGCACACGGGTGAAGCTGATGTCGTCGTTGGTACTCGCTCATCAATATTTTGCGGGTTTCAAAACTTGGGCATGATCATCATTGATGAAGAACATGATGGATCATTTAAGCAACAGGAAACTTTCAAGTATCACGCACGAGACCTAGCCGTTAAACGCGCCTCACAGCTTAAAATTCCCATCATTTTAGGCAGTGCAACACCGGCATTAGAAACACTGCTCAACGCCGAGCGCAAACGGTACCACTACCTTTTACTCAACCAAAGACCCGGATCAAGAACACGGCCAAAAACCAAGTTAATAGATACCCGCGACCAAACCCTAGACGCTGGCGTCTCTAAAAGCCTTTTGGCTGAAGTGGATAACCAGATAAAAGATGGCAATCAGGTCATGTTGTTCCTGAATCGTCGCGGTTTTGCTCCGGTATTACTTTGCACCCAATGCGGCTGGCATGCGATCTGTCCTGCGTGTGACGCTGATATGACCTTTCACTCGTCCCGACACAAGGTTATTTGTCACCATTGTGATTTCCAACAAACCGTTAGCTCACAGTGCCCATCCTGTAAAAACCCACAGCTAAGCACTCAAGGTCACGGAACTGAGCGCGTTGAAAACCTGCTGTGCGCAAACTTTCCAGACACGCTGGTGGTAAGAATTGACCGAGACACCACCAGCCGCAAAGGCGAGCTTGCCAAAAAGCTAGATATTGTCAGGTCAGGCAAACCGGTTATTTTGATCGGTACCCAAATGTTAACCAAAGGCCATGACTTCCCCAACCTAACCTTAGTCGGCATTTTGGATATCGACCAAGCACTTTTCAGCGCAGACTATCGCGCTCAGGAACAATTAGCTCAACAGGTTGTCCAAGTCAGTGGACGCGCTGGAAGGGGAGATAAACCAGGTCTAGTTGTCTTACAAACTAGCCAACCAGAACACCCGATGCTGAACCAATTGCTGAGTAAAGGCTACCGAGCTGTAGCTCAACAATTTTTAGTAGAGCGACAAGCTTGGCAATATCCCCCGTTTGGTTTCCAAGCGTTGGTCAGAGCAAATGCACCACCTTTCGAAGTGGGTCTGGTGTTTTTGCAGACATTAAAGAATGATCTCAAACCTGTGCTTGAAGCGGGCCAAGGCGATGTGAATTTAATGGGACCGATGCCTTCACCGCTAGAAAAAAGAGCGAACCGATATCGCTACCAGCTTTTAGTAAGTTCAACTCGTCGCTCATCGCTACATTGCTTTTTGGATCAGCTAATTAGCGCGATTCAAAGCATAAAAAAACCGAAAGAATTGCGCTTCACAGTTGATGTTGATCCTACAAACTTTATGTAAGTTCATGTTTATTTTGAATTAATCGTGTATTTTTTTCTTGCCAGTTAGCACTGCTAATGGCACTATGCTTAAAAACCATAACTAAAACGGATTTAAGATTCTGTCATGCAAAAAGATTTTAAAACAGCAAAGCCAACAGATTCCGGCTACAAAACCGGCATGGTATGGATGTTAACTGGGGTATGCATGGGGCTACTAGTGGGTCTAAGCATGTACTTCTACGCAAACCGTCATGCACCTCTGTTTGCAACAGCAAATGCTGCGATGGTTGCTAAAGACCCAGCCACGTTAACTAATGCCGAAAAGGCAGCGATTGCTAATGCTCAAACTACTGACGCGTTGGTAAAGCAGGCAGAAAACACTGGTCCAACACCACTGCCTGAAGTACTGGATGAGCCTGCACCAAAGAAGCGCGCTATCTTCAGCTTCCACGCTGTTTTACCAAACATCGATATGCCGGTAAAACCACGTACCGTTGTTTTAGCTAAGGCTGAGCCTTTGAATGCTGCTTCTGGTGACTATATGTTGCAAATTGCATCGTTTCGAAAAGAGTCTCAGGCGGATCGCTCCTTAAGTAAACTCAATGCGCTTGGCGTAAACTCAAACGTACAAAAATTTACGAGCAAAGGAAAAACTTGGTACCGCGTAATTGCTGGCCCAGTCACTGAATCTCGCCTTCCAGATTGGAAAAAACAAGTTAAAAGATTGGGCTATAATCCACTTGTTAGAAAAGTAAAATAGTATGCTATAGTTCATTGTTTACGTTATCGGCAACGTGCTAATTGCCGATAACAACATGAAGATAGCTGGGTTGATCTGCAATAAAAATAACAAGAATCTGAGAATAATTCTCTCAAGCAGCCGTTTTCCAAATTCGAGGTTTAAAATCGCGTGAGTAGTAATACCGTCCAATCAGGGGTAATGACGGAAATTAGGCAGGGACAGGTATCCACCTTATTTCGCAAAACAACCCTCGGCTTTTGGGGCAACATCGTCCTTGCAGCCATTTACTCAGCTTTTTTTGTATTATTCCGACCAACGAACGGCGATATAGACTCGGACAGTTCTCTAAATTACCTTTTCATTTGGTTGGTTCTACTCGTTGCTGTTTGCTTATATCGCCGGCACATCACAAAGCAATTTGATCCTAATGAACACCGTGAACCCACGCAGCTTGCCTTGTGGGCTAACAAACACATCTTGCTCACAACCGTGATTAACACCATCTGGGGAGCAGCTGGTTTCATACTTGTTTACGATCACCCTTCTAATCACTTTATGATTGTGTGTGTATTGTTTAGCGTGCTGATGCTATCCATCCCTGTATTGTCTATTTCAAGATTTGCATTCAATATTCAAGTGGTTGCGGTACTCACCCCAATCATTATTTACCTCTTCAGCAGTTATTCAATCATCGATGAATACATCATGGTACCCATTGCTGTACTTGTCTTAGCAGGAACTTTTTTAACAGTTTCTGGCTACATCCATAGAATGCTAATGGAGTTAAGAGATTCTCAATCTTCACTTCGAAAGCAAGCTAATACAGACACGCTTACACAGATTGCTAACCGCCGCTATTTCGACCAAACCTTCAAAAACGAATGGCGTCGCACTACCCGTGACGGTATTCCTATTTCAATGTTGCTAGTCGATATCGACTTCTTCAAAGAATATAATGAAAGCCAAGGCCAACGCGCTGGTGACAACTGCTTAAAGTCGATTGCTGCCTGCATGGAAGTTGTCACTCGCCGACCAGCAGATTTAGCCGCACGTTATGGTGGAGAAGAATTTGCTGTACTGCTGCCTAATACTTCCATGGAAAATGCGGCCATGCTTGGTGAGCGTTTACGTGCCAAAGTAGAGTCGCTGCAGTTACCTCACCCCACTTCTGATCACAAGATAGTCACCGTTAGTGTCGGTGTCTCCTGTTGCGTCACACCAGACCTAGATGGTAAAGCGGATGACGAAGAGGTTGAAGTCATGTACCCTGCGATGCTTATGAACGCCGCTGATAACGCGATGTTCCTGGCAAAGCAACAGGGACGCAATCGAGTTGCAGAACAAAAATGCGGCGAACAACGATTGGCCCAAGTACTGCAAAAATATGCCGCAAAAGAAGCTTCAAGAACTTAAAAAATTACTCTCAAAATGCCAACGATCGAAGCGCTTTAAACTATCGCTTCGGTTACAGCGCGTCCAGAAAAAACCAAC
>CALKXC010000050.1 GCA_938004025.1 uncultured Leucothrix sp.
GATGATTACATGCGGAACGAATGTCGCCGTGTCGTTCAGGATTTTAGTTCCACGACGGAAACCTAAGCCACACGCTTCCCAAGCAAAGAAAACGCCTGCTTGATAAGAGCGACCCTGGTCATCTACAGCAAGTTCGGCATACTCTTGATATAACATGGGATGAATATCATAGGGACCATCCACTGATTCTAGCGTTTCACCAGCTGCATTAAGAATACTGACATTCCCACCTTCACGTCCAAACAACGGTTTTGAAACCTGTTTAATATTAGCCAGTGGTTTGTCATCTGCAGCCAATAGGTAGGGTGAGTCAGGGTACAGTTCATGCAGTATTTTAAGAATTCCTTTGCTCTGGAATAGCAACGTGTAAGCAGGGTTAATAACCACCGCGGTTCTCTTTCGTGCGATGTCTGTAAGCAAATCTAGTAATTCAGGTTCATCGGCAGCAATATCTTCCCAAGGCCATAACTTAAACCAAAAGTTAGTTAAATCTTGGTCTTTGTTAAATATGCCTTCATCAGGAAGAAATCCAGTCTCATCCATGTAAGTGAAGTCAGTACTAAAACCAGCTTCAATGGCTATACGTTGCAATAGGCGAGTGGTCTGCTCATCTTCAGGCAAGTCTCGAACGCTTGAGAATAATATCCGTTCGTTATTGTAATACTCGTCAAACTTTTCGAGGCCATCATCGTTTGTGATGAGTCGACGGAAATTTTGACCGATCATTTCGAAGGCATTGTTAAACTGTGCCGACTCATCCATTCCATTGCTCTTAAGCAAGGCCCATTGGATTATCGATGTTTCAAAAAGGCTTGTTGCTGTGTCAGCATTAAATTCTAATAATTTAATCGGCTTACCATCAACGCCACCGGCAAAATCAAAACGGCCATAAAGGTGCCAATCATCATCATCCCAGCTCAGTTTAATTAAAGGCACAATGCTTTCTGAAATGCCCAGCTGTTCAAACAAGTTGTTATCAATAACGTGCTGACCAGCTTCGATGAACATATCGTAAAGCGTGTTTGCAGCCTCATAATAAGCTTCGGCTTCAGCTTCGCTTACCGGCAATAGTTCGGGTGCGACATAGGCTGAACCGTCTGGATCGGTGTGCCATGTAAAGCCAATTTCTTCCATCAGTTCTTGACTGACTGGCTCTACTGTTTGAGTAGTTAACAAGGTTTAGCCTCCAAAGCTGCCTGCGCGAGATGAACTCTTATTACCAAACAAGCCGCCGAAGAAGCCACTTTTAGGCTTAGCTTTCGCGCGTGGGGCGCTTCTTGCTTTGTTGTTTGTACTAGCCACACTGGCCGCTGGGCGAGTACTTGCCTGCGTACGTGCTTTGGCATTTGCGTTATTGGCGAGTCGATTGGCGATCATCCCGCCAATCAAAGAACCTGCAGCGCTTGCTAGAATCATTTCACCTAAGCTTAATCCACCGCCAGAAGTTGCTGATGCTTCTTTCGTTAGATTTGAGGTGCCCGCTTCAACTTTATCGGCTTCAGCTTTGGCCAGAGCCGTTAACTCTTCATTGCTCAGTACCCTTTCTTTGCCGTCCAAGGTCTTAAGCACGGCACGGGTTGCGCCTTCTGTTGGGTAACGTTCCGCTAATTCGTAAGTGTCTGGGTTCGCAGTCTTCTGAGCGATCACTAGAAAATAATTCTGGTTTTGTAAGTCTTGCTCTAATTGACCAATGTTTTCTTGTTGTTGGCGTTGCTCAGGCGCGGGTGCTTCAGGGGCGTCTGGTGCGCAGCCTTGTAAATTGGCAATGACGACGAGACCCAAACCACCTACCATTGAGTAGGAAGCTGCTTTCTTTATATGTTTCATTTGTTATTCCACTAAACTATTTAGAATCTTTCCTTATAGTATGGATTCATTAATAGTTAATGCAAGTATTAGAGGTGCCCTTACGTGAGGGCTTCTTATATAATCTCGTTATTATTTATCAGATAAATTAGCTGTGACACTTTCCGTCAATCAATTGCAATGTAGCCGTGGTGATATTTGCCTATTCGAAGGATTAACCTTTGAACTCACGGCTGGTCAGCTTATATGGCTTGAAGGGAAGAATGGCAGTGGGAAAACCACATTATTGAGAAGTCTTTGCGGTTTGTTTTTGCCTGATGCTGGCACGATAAAATGGAAAGGCGAGCTGACTCGATCAACTGAGGATACTTTTTATAAAGATCTATTTTATCTTGGTCATCAAAACGCCCTTAAGTTAGACCTAAATCCTGTTGAAAATTTACAAGTGCTGAGTCGTTTAGCAGGTGAATCAGTTTCTGAAGAACAAGCCGACGAAGCACTTAGTCGTTTTGGCCTTTCGGGTTATGAAGAAACGCCCGTTCGTAAATTATCACAAGGACAACAGCGTCGAGTGGCTCTAAGCCGTTTGCTGCTTAGCAAAGCATCATTATTGATTCTAGATGAGCCTTTTGTAGCGTTAGATGCAGCAGCCGTTGAATTATTGCAGTCAGTCATAGTCACACAGGTAGAGCAGGGAGGCATGGCTATTTTAACCACCCACCAAGCGCTGCCGATTCCTGAAGAAAAACTCATTAGGGTGTCGCTAGATCGCTATGTTTGATTCTTTTTTAGCCTTACTAAAGCGTGATCTATTGTTGGCGTTAAGACGGCGCAGCGATATATTCACGGTGCTGTTTTTCTTCATCATAGTAGTCAGTATTTTTCCGTTAGGGATTAGTTTCGAAAAAGCCGTATTGCAAAAAATTGCGCCGGGTGTAGTGTGGGTAGCCGCCTTACTTGCATCTACTTTAGCGCTAGAACGTATATTTGCTAATGACTATGCTGATGGCACGCTTGAGCAAATGTTACTGACACCTCAGCCTTTGTCCGTTTTAGTGTTTGCCAAAACGTTGGCTCACTGGTTGTTAACAGGTTTGCCGCTGGTGTTAATCGCGCCTTTAGCTGGCCTTCAGTATCATCTGTCAGCCTCAACAATAGGCACGTTAATGTTGGTATTGTTAATTGGCACACCAATACTAAGCATGATTGGTGCAATCGGTGCTGCGTTGACATTGGGTTTACGTGGAGGTGGCATCTTGGTTTCTTTGCTAGTGCTGCCTTTATACATACCTGTATTGGTATATGGCTCAGGAGCTATCGAAGCGGCCATGCAAGGTGATGTATCCTTGCAACCTTATTATTTATTATTGCTGGCATTTTTATTGCTGGCGCTTGTGTTCACACCGTTAGCGACGGCCGCGTCTCTTCGCATATCAGTGGAATAGGATGACATGAATGGCAATTAATTGGTTTAAATATTCCTCACCTTCCAGCTTCTACCCGCTGGCAGGCAAGATGATTCCTGTATTTATGACGCTAGCGATTGTGTTAATTATGGGTGGTTTGTATTGGGGTTTTTTTGAAACACCCGATGTGTTGAGTGATCAAAAGCAATACTACCGAATCATTTATGTGCATGTTGCAAGTGCTTGGATGGCGATGTGGCTTTATGTGGTAATGGTCGCCTGGGCAGTACTTGGATTAATTTTCAATACCCGTATGTCTTACATGATGGCGTCGGCTACCGCGATAACCGGTGCCATTATGACTGCTTTGTCATTGTGGACGGGTGCTTTTTGGGGACAAACCAGCTGGGGAACTTGGTGGGACTGGGACCCAAGAATGACCTCACAATTGATTTTGTTATTTCTGTATATCGGTTACATCGCGTTACAGTCAGCAATAGAGGACAATCGACGTTCTGATCGAGCATCAGCAGTGCTTGCTATGGTTGGATTAGCCATTGTGCCAGTAATTTATTATTCGATTAATTGTCCCGATCCAAATGAGTGCGCTTCTTTGCATCAGGAGTCATCATTAAAGCGAGTAGAGTCTAATATCCTTATTGCGATGTTGGTAGTCACGGCAGGTTTTTGGATGTACTGCTTTGCGGTGATATTAATGAGAGTGAGAAATATAATTTTACTACGTGAAAGCCACACGCAGTGGGTGGAACGTTTAGAGGTGAAGAAATGAGTGAGTTTTTTGCCATGGGTGGCTACGGATTTTATGTATGGAGCTCAATGGGTATGGTCTTGTTTCTCATGTTGCTTGAACCCATCGTATTAAAGATTCAACATCGAAGCTTATTAAAGAATATTCAGCGTCAGAAACGTCGCCAAGCTTCTAAGCATTAAACAGGCACTAAAGATTATGAAAGCACGAAATAAGCGAATAATTTTTATTATATTAGGGCTATGTACCGTGGGTGCAGCCTCAGCAATGATTACCAAGGCGATGCAAAGCAATATGGCCTATTTGTATTCACCTGAAACTGTCATGGCGGGTGAAGTGCCAAAGAATCGTTTGGTTCGATTGGGTGGGTTGGTTAAGAAAGACAGCTTAATCCGTAGTGAATCTAGTTTAGACTTAAGCTTCGTGCTGACGGATAACCGTGGGCATGAAGTAAAGGTCAATTACGATCGAATCCTTCCTGATTTATTCAAAGAAGAGCAAAGCGCCGTGGTCAAAGGAAAATTCGATGATGACGGTCGATTCATGGCGGAAGAAGTTTTAGCTAAACACGATGCTGAGTATATGCCACCCGAGTTAGACGATATATTGGCAAAAGAGCATTCGTATCCTGGAAAGCCTGACAAAGTTAAAGCTCCTGCAACCACTACTGAAAAGGCGACTTATCAATGATACCTGAGATTGGGCATTTCGCCTTAGTGCTCGCGTTAGTGGTCGCGGTTGTGCAATCTATCTTTCCGATGGTAGGCGCTGCAACGAATAACGCCCAGTGGATAGCGATGGCAAAGCCAACGGCTCGCGCGCAGTTCGTATTGTTAGCCGTTTCATTTGCTTGTTTGACAGCCGCTTTTCTGGAAAGTGATTTTTCAGTACTTTACGTTGCGAATAACTCTAATACCTTTATGCCCACGATTTATAAAGTTTCGGCAGTATGGGGGGCACATGAAGGTTCTTTACTGCTTTGGAGTTTGACGTTAAGCGTTTGGGCTTATTTAGTTTCCGTATTTAGCAAAGGCATCTCTTCGGTGATGCTAGCGCGCGTGCTCAGTGTTATGGGGATGATCGGCGTTGGCTTCCTACTGTTCATGCTGCTTACTTCAAATCCGTTTGAACGTCAGTTCCCGATACCGTTACAAGGTCGTACCTTGAATCCGCTACTACAAGATCCGGGATTGGCGATTCACCCACCGATGCTTTATATGGGCTACGTCGGCTTTTCCGTGGCCTTTGCTTTTGCTATTGCCGCAATGTTAGGCGGTAAACTCGATGCAGCTTGGGCACGTTGGGCGCGCCCATGGACCAATGTAGCTTGGGTGTTTTTGACAATAGGTATCGCTCTTGGTAGCTGGTGGGCTTACTACGAACTTGGCTGGGGTGGCTGGTGGTTCTGGGATCCTGTAGAAAATGCATCCTTAATGCCTTGGTTGGTAGGAACAGCACTCATTCACTCATTAGCGGTTGCTGAAAAGCGCGCTGCGTTTAAGTCGTGGACGATTCTGCTGGCTATCTTTGCATTCTCATTGAGTTTGTTAGGGACTTTTTTAGTGCGTTCAGGTGTCCTGACATCAGTACATGCTTTTGCTAGTGATCCAGAGCGCGGTTTATTTATTCTGATCTTCTTAGTGTTAGTCGTAGGTTCATCACTTATTTTGTATGCGATGCGAGCGTCAAAGTTAAAGTCTACTGGAACCTTTACCGTCATTTCCCGAGAGATGGGACTGCTAATAAATAACGTTGCCTTGATCGCAATGACCGCCACGGTGCTTCTCGGAACACTGTATCCTCTGTTTATCGATGCTTTGGGTTTAGGCAAAATTTCAGTTGGGCCTCCATACTTCAACACTATATCGCTTCCATTAGGTTTGGTGTTATTTAGTGCAATGGGTTTTGGCTTGTTTCTTCGTTGGAAAAAAGACGCTAAAGAAAGAGTGTTTGCTAAAGTGCGTTGGGTACTGCTTTTAGCAATACTAATAGGCTTTCTAGTGCCTATTTTGTTTATGACGCATTTTGACTGGAAAGCTGCTTTGGGAGTAGCACTCGCTTCTTGGGTTAGCTTAACCGCTCTGTTATGGGTGCAAGAGCAGGGCCGCTCACCCTTTAAATTACCATTATCCGTTTGGGGTGCCGCAATCGCCCACATTGGCATGGCAGTCACCGTTGCAGGTATTAGTTTGACTTCTGCCTACAGCACTGAGAAAGATGTGCGTTTGGTGCAAGGGCAGGAATATCAAATGAGTGGCTACACTTTCTTATTTAATGGGGTAAAGGAAGCTAAAGGGCCAAATTATATTGCTCAGCGCGGAGAGATTGTTGTCACGCGTAATGGTGAAAATATAACAACGTTACATCCTGAAAAACGAAATTATGGTCCCGGTACAATGCCGATGACTGAAGCCGGTATTGATGGTGGGATTTTCCGTGACCTATTTATTGCTTTAGGTGAGCCACTTAATAACAATGCTTGGAGCGTCCGTTTATACCACAAGCCGGTAGTGAGTTGGATCTGGATTGGTGCTGGTTTAATGGGGCTAGGTGGATTATTGGCGGCCTTTGATAAGCGTTATCGTCGAGTAAGAAGGCGTGCTTCGGAAAAGAAAGTTGTCGATAAAGACTCTTCACTTCAAGGTGGCGAGGCTATGGCTAAAGAAAGTGGAGTCGCTACAGATAATAAGGTAACGGCATGAAAAAAAGTGCACTAATCCCTCTCGGCATTTTTGCAGTACTCGTGGTGTTTCTTGCAATTGGACTTGGATTGAAGCCTCGTGAAGTACCGTCACCGTTCATTGGGAAGCCCGTTCCTGAGTTTACATTGCCAAAACTGATGGCCGAAGGGGAAAACATTTCACCTCAAGCGCTTAAGGGACAGGTCTGGATGCTGAATGTATTTGCATCTTGGTGTGTATCTTGTCGTGCTGAACATGATGTGTTGACTCGATTTATCAATAGTGAAAAAGTACCGGTGTTGGGGCTAAATTACAAAGACGAGCCGAAAGATGCGAAGGCATGGTTAGCAGCACTAGGTAACCCCTATGAGCATATTGCGGTAGATTATGAAGGCCAAGTCGGTATCGATCTTGGCGTTTACGGTGTGCCAGAGACATTTGTAATTGATAAAAAAGGCATTATTCGCCATAAATCTACTGGCCCTGTTTTTGATGAAACGGTGCAGAACGATTTATTGCCGCTCATTTTGAAATTGCGTGAGGAGCAGGGGTGATTAAAAGACTAATTATAACGCTGATGGCAAGCCTGTTTTTTATAGGCAGCGCTGCTATTTACTCAGATGAAGCGGAAAGAGTCACTTTTAAAAACGAGCAAAGTAAATCCGATTACACAGTGTTAGTCAATGAACTGCGATGCTTGGTGTGTCAGAATCAAACGATTGCTGACTCAGATGCGGATTTGGCTAAAGATCTTAGAGCAAAGGTTTTTACAATGGTAGAAGCTGGGCAAAGTCGAAGTGATGTCATTGATTACATGACCACTCGCTACGGCGACTTTGTGCTTTACAGGCCGGCCTTTAAAATGAAAACGTTGCTCCTGTGGTTGGGCCCAATCGTATTTTTATTTTTGGCGATATTTTTTGTTATCCGTTGGGTTCGCAAGCAATCAGTAATAACCCCACCACCTACTCTCAATGAAGCGCAACGCGCGTCTGTTCGCGATCTGTTGAACAAGACCGATTAAGAATCGAATAAGGAATATAAAATGCTTTGGTTTTTCATCATCGTGCTGCTGGTTCTGTCCGTTGCTTATTTGTTATTGCCGTTGTTTAGAACCCCCGATGACATCATTGACGATCGCAAGCAGCAAAACATACGCATTATTCAAGAGCAAATGGCAGAGTTGGAATCCAGCTTTGAAAGAGCTGAGGTGGATAATGAGCAATATAGTGCGCGCCGCAATGAGTTGGAGCAAGCATTGTTGCTGGATGTTGGTTCAGATGCTTTGGTGGAAGGTGATGCTGGGAGTGCGCAGTCTAAGCCAGTGACGAGCACTACATCGTGGATGAGTGCAGGGCTTTTGGCCGTAGCAATACCCGTTAGTGCTGTTGCGCTGTATTTTTATCTCGGCACTCCGAATGCTGTAGAGATGGCTAAAGTGCCTCCTAAGCCAGAAGTTCCTATGACTGCGGATGGTAAACCCGACGTCGAAAAGTTAGTCGCTAATCTGCATGCAAAAATGAAGCTCAATCCTGAGAATGCACAGGGTTGGTATATGTTGGGTCGCTCCTACATGTTGATGCAACGATATGATGGCGCGATTGAAGCTTATGAAAACTTATACCGTTTGCAGCCCGAAGAAGCTGATGTGATGGTCATGCTAGCGGATGCTCTATCCATGAAGCAGCAAGGTAAAATGACTGGCAGGCCTGA
>CALKXC010000051.1 GCA_938004025.1 uncultured Leucothrix sp.
AGCGTTTACCTGATAAACGGCAAAATCAATCTTGTTATAGCTAGCGTTCTGTGTTGGATTACTAGCAAGGCCAAACATCTCTCTAACCGTTCCTTGCGCCCCTGTTGAGCCATCGCCATCATGGTCAATCTCGATAGGCACCGTCACCGCTGCGTCTTGCGTATCGGCATTGATAACAACATCGGTGGAATAGATGTATGAGTTCCAACTATTGCCCGCTATGTTTTTGGACCACATATCAGTAGCTGCATCGTAATCAACGTTAGCGCCTGCCTGCATGGTCACAACGTCACCGCCTTGAAGCACGTCCAAGTAGTAGCGCGTGGATTCAATCATGTAAGCGTGCGTGCCTTCCGCATTACCTTTCTCTACGCCACCTAATGCAGATTTACTAGCATCTATCTTAATGCTCGTGGCTGTAGGGTTTGTCAATTCAAAAATTGATTCAGCCACTATTTCCTCTTCCTGTGTTGCTTCTTCGGGAGCATAAACACTCCAAAGACCGGTATGTGTGGAGCCTTTCCTGCGAACTCTAAGGACTTTATTCGTGTCGTACATTACCCACGGACCCATGTACTAGTTGCAGTATTGAAAACTTGCCATTCGTTTAACGCTGGGTTGAACTTAGGCCGCACAAAACCACCCGTAGATATGCCATGAACGATGGTTTCTTCTGTATCAGTTGTATTTGTAGATGTTGGCCCCGATAATTCTGGCTCACACATATTGATTTTCACATCAATCGGCATATCTGCAATCACATAAG
Organism: uncultured Leucothrix sp.; assembly: GCA_938004025.1. Lineage (GTDB taxonomy): Bacteria > Pseudomonadota > Gammaproteobacteria > Thiotrichales > Thiotrichaceae > Leucothrix. The sequence continues at coordinate 767 of CALKXC010000051.1, forward strand.
ACGGTCTAACACCGCCAAATATTGCATCACTTGAAAGTAGTGTTGTAGCTGCTGGGTGCCTCTGATCTGTCGTGTTTGTCCGTACAATCGGAAGCGTAGTTAATAATGTGTTTGCATCGTCATACCAATAAAGATTACCTTCAAATCTTGCAGATATAGAAAACCTATCCAAACCGTTATGACGAGGAAAACCTACCATGTTGGGCAGCCACGAAAGCGGAGTAAAAGGTACTAGCTCACCACCGTCACCATCAGTGCCAGAGTACGACGCTACCTTATTTTGCGGGTAGATAATGCCAGCGCCATTTAGCCCTAACCTAACGTCAGAACCAAAAGAGTTTATTGAGAATTTCAAACCAAAAGCAACTGAGCCACTTCCAACAACACCATCCCGCATGTAAATATCTACATCGCCTGCAAGGTTGTCATATGAGGTTACAAAGCCGTTCTTTGCATGGCCTATTAACGGCTCTGCTAACGCTGGGAATATAATAGATACATCAGATTTGATAGAATTAGCTGAGTGCATTTTACCGACAGTTACGTCAGCGCTTGAAGTTAAACGCCACTCTCTCTGCGTATTAACATTCACCTGATTGTCCAGGTCAATATTGACTACTTCAAGAGGATCATGCGTAGCTCTATATACTTCTGCTCCAGTCCAATCCTGAAGAATGATTTCTGCTTCTTGATCCCCTATAAGGATTCCAAGTCGCGCTGGGTCACTGGTAATGGCACCTCTAAAAACATAAATCGAGAATTCCTTGCCGCCAAACCCTGTGTGAAAAATTGGCGCCCATGACTCGCTCCCAACCATTGTAGCTCCAGTAAAGCCGCCAGTGACGAACAAAGTATCCCCCAAAGACAATTGCAACCATTCGGTTTGTGCTTTTACTGTATTGCCTACGAAGATGCCGTTAACCCATATGCCACCATGATCCGTAAGCGGAATAATCATAGTGTTTGCGCTGCCTGTATCAGTAGCTAAAACTATGGTAGGAACAATGGCTGAGCCAGCCCAAGGATCGAAAACAATAGCGGCAACCGACTTTCCAGCGTCCCCGTTTTTAACTAGTAATTTATTTTCTATCGAGCTGCCAATAGCTGCGCTAGACGGGATGGCTTGCTTGGATACAATTCCTGTTACTTCGTCAACTGCAAGTAATAATATTTTGTCGGATGTCTGGGGCAGGCCATCTAGTGCAATGCCTCCACTGTGCTTAATGTCCGTGCTAGCACTTGTCGCTGGTGAGTCATCAGGATTCTGCCATGCTGGATCATTAAGAGCAGCAATTGCATCAGCATTAGCCTGAATAGCAGCTGCATTTGCGGCTATCGCTTGAGCGTTTATAGATATTGCAGACAAAGCGGCTGTAATTTGCCCTTCGTTAGCCGTTACCCTTGCGTCAAGGCTTGTTATGTTTGCAGCGTTTAGCGTTGACTGTGCAGCATTGGCCGCGATATCGGTAATTGCTACAGCTATATCACTATCGTTGTCTTGCATCTGCGTGACTACTTCTTGCCACGTGTCCAGCAATGCAGGAGAGCCGCCTACGAAAGCAGCAAAAGCATCATTAATCGCTTGATTTGTTTTCTCAGAAGACCAGACCTTATTGGCTACAATTCCGATGTCGTCAATCAGTGCCGTTAGATCGATGTTTTGAATATTGCCGTCTAGTTTTTGCAACGCTTCAAGAATTGAATTCGTAGGAGCAACTACGCCAGCATTTGCAACATGACCTGCAATGATTGTTGCAAGCGTTCTAACTTCTGTAAAATAGAGATTGGTAGAGCCTTCTGCCAGCTCGTTAGTATCAACCAATGAATTGATAACTGGGTTTTGAGCGGTTCCTGTTACCGCAGTTCCCGTAACAGTTCTCAAGCCGTTATCGTAGGGGATCCAAGAATATAAGTCGCTTGGATATACAGCCGCAATAGCTTGATCGCCGAATGTATCGCCTATTGCCGCGCCCGTTTGGGTTTTGCTAGTTAACTCAACCATCTATTGCATCTCCCAGCCTGTAGCGGGGCTTCCAGTCTGACCAGTAGCCAAGTGAAAACCATTAAGTAAAGGGTTAGGATCATTTGAAACGTAATAAACAGATCCACTTATTACCGCTGACGGATCAGGAATTTGCGAATGAAGATTGACGCTTACTTGAGTTGGAGATAATCCAGTATCAACAATCATATCCGCAGCGCTTCCGTCGAATTGACGAATAACGCCGCCATCAAATTTAAATGCGGCCACCCCTTCAACGTCTATATGTGAACCAAAATCAGGATCAATTACACCGCGATTTGACTCGAATGGAACACTTGCAGGATCACTCGAAAACAATAGATGCTTATTAGGGTCTGACTCAACGTAAACACCCGCATAGATGATGTATCCATCAGGAATGCCAACATCGTAAGTGGTCGTCACATCGCCACCAGACAAATCGGCAGTAATGTAATGCACACCACGAATGAAATCCGCAGCCGTTACTGTTGTATCTGTCGAGACACGATGAAC
>CALKXC010000052.1 GCA_938004025.1 uncultured Leucothrix sp.
CTGTGGCTTAAATGGCCACTCATCATTCAAGCGACTCAGCAACTTGAACATGATTGAACTCAATAAATCGTTAAAGAGCTACAACAGCTTCGGCTTTGATCAATGTGCAGAACATTTTGCAACCGCACACAGCGAAGCTGAATTAGAAGAGCTTGTAGCGCATGCTCACAAGGACAACTGGCCAACGTTGATACTGGGTGGCGGTAGCAATATTGTATTGACCAAAGACGTGCCTGGTCTTGTCATACACATGAGCGATACAACGGTTAGCGTCATCGATGACGATGCTGTAGGCAACCAACGCATACGAGCTGGCGCAGGTGTTGGCTGGCACGACTTCGTATTGCACACACTACGCTTAGGCGCGCAAGGCTTAGAGAATTTAAGCCTTATTCCTGGAAGCGTCGGTGCAGCGCCTGTGCAAAATATTGGGGCATACGGCGTCGAAGTTAAAGATCGCATTCACAGCGTTCGAGCTTTACACATGCCGACTGGCGAGTGGCGAAATTTTACAGCCGCCGATTGCGAGTTCTCATACAGAGACAGTTTTTTCAAGCACTCACCGAATGAATACGCCATCACTCATGTCGACTTTGAATTAGGGAGCCAATGCGAGATTGTGGCCGATTATGCCTCGTTGAAGAAAGAACTTGAGGCGCTCGACTTGCAATCCCCCACGCCCATGCAAATAAGCGATATTGTCAGTGACATAAGACGATCTCGCTTGCCTGATCCGGCTGTTATTGGCAATGCCGGTAGCTTCTTTCATAACCCCATAGTGCCTGAGGCGCAGGCGCTTGAACTAGAGGCGCGTTTCCCAGGGATTGTTAGCTTTCCTGCTCAGAATGGGTTTAGGAAGCTCTCAGCCGCTTGGATGATTGATCAGGCTGGGTTTAAAGGGGTGGTTAGGGGTGGTGTTGGTGTTTATGAGAGGCAGGCGTTGGTGTTGGTTAATTTGGGGGGTGGTTGTGGGGTTGAGATTGTTTCCTTAGCAAACGAATTGCGACAAGCGGTTAAGTCTCAGTTCAATACAACGCTGTCTGTTGAGCCACTTATTGTTTAGTTGCACACTTAGGTGTAATAAAAAACCCAATTTTATGTGATGGAGTCTGCATATTATAATTGTCAAATAGATCACGGTATTTAGACGAATGGCTAAGCCAAATCCGGTGCTTTTTACAGTCGATATTCTCGTAATGACATCAATTTCACGAACAACGACGAATTCAGGGAAGTATATAAATTTCGGCTCAACACCTATCATGGCGGAGCTAAGAATTTGAGTCATGAGCAACATATTTACTACGATCAAATCAATTACTCCTTAAACAGTGATCAAACACGTACAAACTGCGGATCATGAGAGCACTCCATAAACTCAGTGTCCGTGATGGCAAACCAATGATTCAGCACGCTTATAAAATCATAAATAAGCCATTAACTCTGCTGATGTTTTTGCTGCTAACGGCATGTAATTCCTCTGATAACACTGTTTCTGAAAGTTCACACGTGGACCAAGTGGTTCAAAACAACACTTCCAGTGTCGATGCCAGCAAGTCAACAGAGATAGTCAATGGTGAAGATTTAACCGAAATTGGACACCTGCCTACAAGCAACAGCACAATCCTGGCTAGCTCTGATGATTCAGAATTAACTTCAGAACCTCCAACGTTAGTTGCCTTTACAGAAGCGATAGCGTCACAACCAGAAGGTTCGAGCTTTAATGAAGAAACACGTGACGCAAACGATAGCCAAACCAGTATCGAAGAAAGTGACTCCATCAGCCTTTCACCCCTTGGTGACCCTGTAGCCTTAAACACAGCTGTCAATCCAAATCCAGAAGAAACTACAACTCAAGTCTCGTCAGCATCAAATGATGTCTAATCTGGCGCTGTCTACCTATTTGAAAAAGTGAATTTTCAAATAGCTAACTCAACGGAATTCATCAAAGTTCTATACCGCAACAGCCAAACTGCTCAAGAAGTTGAACAACCCAGTTTTAAGAAATCTAATGGCGAGTTCACAATACTTGCCATTCCTCTAACTATGGAAGGAATTAACACTTACGAGGTGAGTAACGACACAGAGTACTTAGGCAAAGTTGACATCCTAACTAACTCGGTCACTGCTCGAAACAACAACCCTGGCCAATATTCGTTGACAGTACTTAACAGCCTTTTAAATGGACTCAAGGATGAATTAGATATATTTACAGAAGTGGCACTGGAAAGCCAAAGCTACAGTACTGATGATTCATTGTTCAATAAAATTGTGCCTGTTCAACAGGCTATATCAAACTTTCAAGAACTCATCGACGTTCTTGAGCAGTCCGTGTCCGGCAATGGAACTATAGTAGATCCGTCGACTAGCCAACTTGTTGTAGATGAAGCTGGTTTAGAAACGTTGGACGGACTGTTTCACCATATCGTCACTCGTTACTCGACAGATATTGCTTTCTCCTCCTAAGCTTTAGAGCAAATACAAAAACGCTTCAATCGGGCGGCTCAAGTTTTAACTTGATATTTGCTGCAGCTGGGTTCCAATCAAGTAACTGGGATGGAATAGCTGCGCTTGCCTCGTTGGAAATGTACTCTACAGACTCTTCCTACCATCCTGATTTAGATTCATTGAATCAAGTATTAGATATTGTAAAAGCAGGCCTGTTTCCAGTGATCGTGGCGAATGAACTAAAACAACTTAGAATAGCGGGTGGTGTAGGTAGCTCTGGCCTAGCCGAATATGTACGAATCTTTAATAAGGTCGAATTGGACTCAGAAAAGGAGTCCAACCACATATTTAAAGATGCTCTTACGACACTCGAAACCTTAACGCTAAACTCCGTCTCGAGGTCGACGCATGGAGGGAGATTAGAGGCCATTTCTATTTAATTAACGCAAACGTAGTTTATGGTTGAAGGCCAGCAATGCGACGCGACCCGATGATCATTATAGTTGCTCGAATTTGAAGCGTTAATAAGGCAGTAGGCCAAACCACTAGAATGAACGTTTTTCCTCGTTTGACAGGAAGATAATCCGCATTTCAAACGTGCTAACTAAAGAGGGCGCCGGATTTGTGACAGACTAGTTACGCTCGGGCTTAATTTGATGCCATTATATTTCTTATAAAGCGGCCTAAGATGCACATTGGCCCATTCCGAAAAGCACTATTAGGCGGTGATGCAGCGTCGACACAAACGCTCCTAGCCGCAAATGGACTGTGATGTAACGCAACTATTACCTCGTAATTAAGCTGTGTGCCTACTCAAGCAGCTGTGTCACGAGTTACGATTCCCTTGATTCAGATGCACAACGGATTGAATATGCATTATCTTGCCGTAACTACTGGAAAGGCTGCCACGCTCGATGGTCAAGCTCGAGCTAGAAATTTTCAATTGCCCCACGCATCGGTTTATGGCGCGGAAATTCTTTCAGTGGGAAACAGAACCCTCTCCAAAGAGGTCACTTCCTCACATGATCATGAGGCCAATAAGCTCATCATTCAAATACTGCCAGTTCGATGCAACTATTTGAGCTGCAGAAAATGAAAACGAAGTCATATTATTGACGATTGATTGTTACACTGCTCTCATATAGCAAAACAGTCGTGGCTTTCAGTCAAATAACATTTTACGATGCGTCTTAATACCGATCACCGGAGCTTCAGGACTAGTATCATTGTTTTAATACGATTAATCATTTCGACCTGTCGAGACGGAACATGAAAGATACGCTTGCCTCGCCCAAACTAGTTGAACATCGCTACCAAAAGACTCCACAGACAAAGCAGTCTGATGGAATCAAGCTGCCCAGACAGGTGAATTGGCACGAGATTACACCAACTGGAAATAAGGCCTCGTCAAGCGTATGGAAAAATTTATTCCGTAGTAGATCTACCTCAGCACCTTCGCAAGGAGCAGTAACCGATCTGCTCTTGTGCACTTTGTGCTTTCTTGTCATCCACAGACTCTATCTGGGTTCTTTTGATCTAACACCAGAGCGTCTGATCGTTTTTATCGTTAGTCCATTAATGGTTTTGATATGGCTTGCCTCCAGCGGATCCCTTTCGGTAAACAGATTTATTTCTTTAGGTAATGCGATTTCTCGAGTTGTTGCAGCTTGGATTCTTGCTTTAATGACACTTGCGTTCTTTGTGTATTTCACGAAACTTGCGGAACCGGTGTCTAGGGGATGGATAGCGCTCTCTATGATTTCCAGTTTGTTTGCTCTGCTCGCTGCAAGAGTCACTCATTTCGCAATCTGCTTCTACCGACTCGAGCACCAGCAAACTTCAGTAGTTATAGTTGGCAGCTTGCAGGAATCCAGCACGCTTGCCGAACTCGCAAATAACGATGATTGTCAGCTTATCGATGTTAAAGCGATCTTCAGTCAAGACGATGACGCAGCATTAAGCACGTGTAACGATTTATTAGCAGATCAATTGTTAACCTATATCGAAAAGCGACGTGCAAATTCCGACCCCGTTCACCAAGTGTGGATATCTCCTCCGGCTAAAAGACGTGATTTTTTCGAATCACTAAACACTCGACTATTAGATAGCTCAGTGGATGTCTGTATCGTACTCAACGACTACGAGGTTCAATTGGTCTCAGGTTCGCGTACTACAGTGGTTGGAGTTGACATCGTAAACATGTCGGATGTACGATTACCACAGCGAGCAGAGAGCATAAAACGTATTTTCGACTTTGTCTTCGCAAGCGCTGGACTGGTTCTTCTATTCCCTATCCTAACAATCGTTGCGCTAGTAGTTAAGTTTGACTCTCGTGGTCCAATATTATTTAAACAAAAACGGTTTGGGCTTGACGGCCGTGAGATTGAAGTATGGAAATTTCGCACCATGTTTCACTCCGCTTGCAAAGACATCTCGGTCCGTCAAGCAACACGTAACGATAGTCGTATAACCCGTATCGGGGGACTTCTGCGCCGGACGTCATTAGACGAACTTCCGCAACTGTTCAACGTACTTCAAGGCCACATGTCCTTGGTAGGCCCAAGACCACATGCGGTCGAACATAGCCATAAATACCGCGAACTTGTCAAAGGCTATATGCTTCGCCACAAGATTAAGCCAGGCATTACCGGTTGGGCACAAGTCAATGGATGGCGCGGTGAAACTGACACCTTAGAGAAGATGCAAAACCGGATAAAATTCGACGTTGCTTACATTAGAAACTGGAGTCTTTGGTTGGACATCCAGATTGTTGCACGTACGGCATTGATGGTGTTTTTTGATAGAAATGCGTACTAAGAATAGCAAAATCAACGTTGTACTTACGCGAGTAATAATTGGCCATGGCCGATGTTCGATAGGCTCCTTAACAGAATATGCGTATGCAAATTAACAGTGCACGAACTCCTTATCTTGGTATCGCCATAGACGACTGGTCTCTGGACCAAGCGGTTTCCTATATCGAAAGTACCTACGCTACAAAGTTCGTCGGAGTACTAACCCCAAACGTCGATCATGTAGTACGTCTGAATACGCCAAATGACGCAGGGCTAGTTCAAGCTTATGCGAGCGCTAGCGTCATTCTCAACGACAGTCAAGTTGTCAGATACTTGTCGGCACTACTAAGGTTTGGTGTTAAAAATACTGTTCGTGGTAGTGATCTGGTTCCCGCATTACTGAAAAATTGCATGGATAAAAGGGTTTTACTTGTTGGTCCAAATCAAGGTGTAACGAAAGAGCTACTCGCTGCATTCCCTATTAAACACATTGATGTTCATACCCCACCGATGGGTGTCAAGATTGATGACGAACATTTTGATGCTCTCGTAAATGCTGCCTCTGATGATAGCTACGACCTAGTGTTGATTTGTCTCGGATGTCCTGTTTCTGAGAATGCCCTCGAGCGCTTAACGAAGATTCGAGCACGAGGCACCGTTGTTTGTTGTGGCGCGTCAATCGACTTCCTTACGGGCCGACAGAAACGCGCACCTTATCTTATGCAGAAACTCGGACTGGAATGGTGCTACAGAGCAATATGCAATCCCCGTAGACTGGGCCACAGGTATGTAAAGAACGCTGCAGGGATACTAAGGTTAGTAACAGTACGTTTCTTCTCAGGCAGGTTGCGCACGCAAGATCTTTGGTAATGGGTCGTCGTCGCAATAGGCGGTCACTAAAGTAAAGAGTTAGACTTAGGAATTTATCGATTCATGCCCACAGTTAATAAAATCAATGTAACGAAAACCAAGAGAATAGGCATCGTCGGTTGCGGCTATGTCTCTGCTTTCTACATGGCCACCGCCAGCAAGCACCCTGAATTGGATTTTGTTGCAGCTTACGATATCGACAGCCAAAGGCTACGCCGGTTTTCCGAGCATTACGGTATCGCCCAAGCAGGTTCTCTAGATGAATTGGTTGATAGTTGCGAGCTGGTAGTGAACCTGACCACTCCAGAAAGCCATTTTGATGTATCCAAAAGGTGCTTGGACAAAAAGACGTCCGTCTATTCAGAAAAACCGATTACGTTGAAGAACGAACAAACAGAAACACTGATCAAGCTAGCGCAAGAAAACAACGTTAATATTTTTGGTGCACCCTGCGTTCATTTGAGCAGCATGGCCGAGACTGTTCTGCACCACCTCAAAAACGACCTCATTGGGGACATTTATGCGGTATACGCAGAAATGGACAATGATTTGGTGCATTTAAAGCAACATGAAAAATGGGCTAACGATTTCGGCATCCATTGGCCTGCAAAAAACGAGTTTGAGTCTGGGGCAACTTTGGAACACGCTGCTTACACACTATGCCTGCTGCAAAAATGGTTCGGACCAGCTTCAATGAAGGCTGTTCACAACACCATAACTATTCCAAACAAGATCATTCCCCTTCACAGAAAAACGGCGGACGTGTCCTTCGCACTAATCGAATATCCTGACAATATTGTTGCCAGACTTACCTGCAGCATCGTAGCCCCCAGGAATCATGAGATTAAAATATACGGAGAAAAAGGTGTCCTCACCATTGAAGATATCTGGTTCTTTGATAGCCCGTTATATTGGCAGAAATACATAACACCAAGGACCAAACCACGACTCAGTCCAATAAAGCAGAAATTAAAAATAAAAAACGATGGTTTTCCGCTTGGAGAAAATAAGGATGGTTCTGCACGAATGGACTTTCTCCGTGGTGTTTACGATTTGTCGCAACAAACCGACTCGAATATGGAAACGATGCGCTCAATGGCAGAGATCAACAAAATTGTACTCGCCATGAACGGCCCCTCAGAAAGCCTGACGCAGCGCCCTTGGATAGTAGTTGGCACTGGGCACATGGCTGAGCGCATGTGCCGTAGTCTTAAGCGCAATGGTTATCGGCTAGACGGGGTCTATTCAAGCAAACCGGGAAGGGCTCACGAATTCTCGCGTAAATTCGACATTCTCGATTGTTATACCACTTTGCCGGATATTCCAGAGGCTCAAGGCAATAAGGCCGCCTACGTCGCTTCACTCAATTCTCAGCACTATGAGCAAGTCAAAGCCCTATTGGAAAAGGGCTATCACGTTCTTTGCGAGAAACCACTAACATTGGATCCCAAAGCCACTGCAACGTTATTTGATTTGGCATCCTCTAGAAACCTTATTCTGCAAGAAAACCTATGGAGCCTGTTTGTACCTGCTGCATCTACAATAAAGAAGGCTAGTACTAATGCGAAATCTGCAGAGCTTAATTTCTGTTCAATCATCCCATACGAAGATGGAAAAAGACAATGGAACCCGTCAGAAGGTGGTTGCATATATGATTTAGCGATTTACCCAATTGCATGGTCAATTTATTTATTTGGGGACATTGTCAAGGTTAACTTATCGGACGCTATTATAGAGCACGGTGTTGTTTCAGAACTTACAGTTATAACAGAGCACCAAATCGGTACCAAGTGCACAATAAAAGCCGGCTTCCACTCCAACGAACACGACATTAAGGTAGACAATGAATATTTTTTCCCGATTTACGCACCAGAATACCGAACGACTTTTAAATCGCCATTTTTCAGAAAAGTGAAAAAGAAACTTCGCCCACCCGATTTCCGCGCTGTAGACCCCTACGCACACATCGTGGATAGTTTAAATGGAGAGGCAACTCCCATTGACTGTGCTTACCCATCAAGTGCGAGTAAGCAGATCAGCAATCTGCTGTTTGAATTAACAGAACAGAGTAGGCGCTTCATTAATAAGGCTTAAGGTTCAGAAACACTCAACATCCGGTTAGCTATATTCATTCGAGTGCCCCTTTCGAAGTTTGCCAAGGTTATTAAAACAGCGTTTCACCCAATCACCGGAAGACGGCCTTCGCAGCACAATCAGAACCATTGCAACAAGCCCAGCAACTGCACCCTGAAGCGTGGACCTAACATAGAACACCAGCGTCCTGCCTACCGTGGCATCGACTAAAAAAATACGCCGGTATGTTTGCCCTTGATCCAGAAAACGTCGTATGGCATATCCCGCCTTAGCCCTCTCGATCGATATCCATTCGATTGAAATAGCCTCAGTGCACCATCGAATTTCACGACCAGTCTCATGTAATCGCTTGAAAAAATCCGTATCTTCACCTCCCGAGCGACCAAATCGCGGATCGAACCTAAGAGAATCAATCGACGATAGCTTGATGAGAGAGTTGCCAGCAGTTATACCGTACAGCCGATCACCGGTGGCATTACCTCGGGTGTTATGAATGTCAGTTTTTTGCAGCCACAAGGGAGCCGAAGGGGGGTATTCACAATACACAGGCCCAGCAACCACATCAGCGTTGTATTCTTCTAGACATGAAATCAACTCCGCAAGCCACCCAGACTCAACCCTTTGATCGTCATCGATCATAGCCAGAAGTGGAGCTCTCGCAGTCTCCAACACAAGGTTTCGTGCTACAGCGAGATTTTTTTCAGGCGACGTTTTAATCACAAATTCCGGACAAACTAAACTATTTATAGACTCACTTCTAGCCTTTTCCTGCCAAGCTTTGCGGGCACTGGCGATTTTTGCCCGAAGTGTAATTTCATAATGCGCATCATCATTATTGATTACTATTATTTCATCAGGCTTAACGGAAGCACAAACTACCGTGTAGAGAGCCTCAAGAAATTTCTCAAATACACTATCAGTACGATTGTACGTCACTACTGCAAGACTCAACGCAATGGTTCTATTGTCGAGATGATTTATATCTCCCATTAGTTTTCCTAAAACCGATAATTTATTTTGCTCGAAACCTTGGAGGGGCGTCTAAGAGACTTAGAAATTGAAATATTTTTTTCACGCATTGAAAAATGCACAACTGCAATAGCGACAGCACAAAGAACGTAGGTCTCCCAAATTGGGTTGTCGATTCGAAGGATCGCATGCTCGCTGATGTTCGCAACCAGAACCACCGCTAGAAAACTAACAACAGGAAATACCGTAATGTTCTGCCTTGAGATAGACAAAATTCTCGCAGCTGTACTTCCGATTTGCCACAGCAAACCCAAGAACAGAATAGCCCCTCCTCCAACTAATGTATCGATATAGCCGTTGTGATATTGAGTATAAGGAATTGCATATGTACTGTCGGATACTGTTAAGTGTGCGTCGAAAGACCATCCTAAAATAGGTCGTTCAAAGAAGGCCGCCCTGCCCAATTCCCAAATTTCCGAACGTCCAGTAAAGGTGGCATCACCCGTCAAGGATTCGCTTCCTGTAGCCATAATAGAATCAAAAGCAGGTAAGTAGACTAATAATGCCGGCGTGATGATAATGACAGAAAACAAACACCATGCCTTGAGTGCGTTTTGCACCTTGTGCTTAAAAGCTGTTAAGAAGAAATTCACCAGTGCGAGAGCAGCAATTAAGGCTAACACGACAAAGGTTGTAGTGCTGTCTGCCAATATCGCACACGCCAAGGATAGTGGCACTGCACTAAAAGCAAGAAGGCGTGGTCTAAGACTCAATTTACGGTTTGTCGCAAGTCCTAACCCAGCCCACAGCGCCAGCATGCAAACCCATCCCATGTTGTTCGGGTTGCCCACGAAGCCGCCGTAGCGGTTTCCGCTATAGTATTGCGCAAAGGGGTCTTCGAAAAGAAACCCCCAAGTTAACAAACTAGCAGAAAGAACCAGGCATGAAGACAACAGAACAATCCATAAAATATTGCAAACGAAATCCTTACGATGACGTAAGGGATAAGCGAACAAAAAAGCAGCTAGCACTCCCATGGTGATATGGATTGCATTGGTGTAAACCTTAGTTGGGTAGCTGGATACGGCTGCAGTTAATAATATTGTGAAAATTATGAGCAGAAAACCACGTTCACGCAAAAAAAATCGGATGACCCCGGGCAGGTGTGAAATGGCTAAAACACCCGCCATAACGTATGCTACCGATTGAACATATTTTTGTAGAGCATCGGCTCTAAGTCGATCAAAATCGTCTTCAATACGCGCTATAGAGCGCCTAGAAAAGAGGCCTTCAGGGTCATTCAAAAAATACTCAAAGGTAATAAAATCAAGACAAGTTACAAGAAGAATGAGCAAAAGGGGAATACTACTCACAACCGGCGCTTGACTCATCATTCCGAACCGCTTGGCGAAATTCTTTGTTCTACCCCAACGGCGTGCAGGTCGACGACTTCGTCGACGAGTTGAGAGAGCACCATTACGCATTAAAAAGTCCTCAATCAGCAGCCTATAATATCCACCGCACAGCCCAACCTATTCAAGAATGAGCATCGACGGAATCGAAAATTAGTCATAGTAATATCTAAATGGAGTGTCGCTAAACGGCGCGCGCTGCAACAAAATCTGTTAACACTCCCGAACATAGGCAGTGGCATATTGGGTGAATCGTTGCATGAACGAGTGACTACAAAGCCCGAAGTAAGCGGATCGGCGATAGAGCCAATTCATCCTACAACCTCTAACTATATCACATCAGCTTGGCATGCAAATGTTCATCGAAAACAAATCAAATATTTTCGCGATGAACGCAGATTTTTACAATCGCCTCGGACTAGTGCATGCTTAACAGCTATTGCCATGATCCTTTCAAGCGCTAGAAATAACACCAACCTCAGGGAAGTCCTTATTGGAAAAGCTACACACTTCTTTCCCCTTCAATGATATTGATAATAATCTAAGCCGCTTGGGTTTCTGCCTACTAGCTCGGCGATAGAGGAGCCCCGCACAATCTCTCAAGCAAACGGCCGAACAGGCCCTAATCAGATCCTACCCAGTAAAACAATCAGAACGGTGAATAGTTTGAAAGCAATCGGTTAATTCTTGTAATAAAGACTGTTCATTTATACTCACTCGCATTGCTATCGTAATTTATCCCAATTACCCAATTACCCAATTACCCAATTACCCAGAAGGTGTTTAACATACAATGAAGGCAACTTCGGTTTTAGTCTCGATCATAATTCCCAGTTACAACTCGCAGGAACACTTAGGGGCCAGCCTAGACGCTCTGGATGCTCAAAAGACAGATTTCGGATACGAGGTGCTAGTTGTTGATTGTTCCGACACAAACCATGTTTCTGACATTTGCTCACAGCACCCAAATGTAAAACTAATAAGTGAACCACAACGATTTCTTCCTGGCAAAGGACGCAATATCGGTGCTGACGCTGCAAATGGGAAATTACTAGTGTTCATAGACGCTGATGTAACTCTCTCGCCTACCGCTATTGACGCCGCAGTTCGCTACTATCAGATTGGAAATAAAATATTTGGTGGATCTCTGGAATTAAATGAAAGCAAGGCAAGAGGTGTTTCGCCATATGTCGAGCATTATTTTTTCAATCATGAAGCACACAAAACACGCCCTGAATCTCGGCGAGCAAATCTTAGCTCAGCGTTGATGGCTATTGATCGCAGTCTGTTTGTCAAGCATGAAGGTTTTAGAAGCATACCTCGCATGCAGGATACAGAGCTTACTGAAAGACTTGCTAGGTCTGGTGAATTACTGACATTCACTCCATCAGTAGTTGGTTGGCAACTTCATGACTCATCGATAAATAAAGTATTAAGAAAAATCTGGATCAATGGAAATAACTTGTATTACATCAGATACAAAGACGCCTCGACGAGCAAACAAGTGGCAATTTTTATTCTGTTGCCGGCAATTGCAACATTCAAAATCATACGCATCCTTATCCGTCATATGCGGTACCAATCAATGCGTCAGCGGATTAGGACCTTACTGATCTCACCGTTATTAGTCGCAGGTGGGACCTATTGGATGGCTGGCCTTTATCGTGCATTTTTTACTCGCAAAGGTGTAGAAACTACGAGAGAGTAAAGACCTCTCAATACCATTCGCGTATCACGTTTCTCTTGGTTCAAGCGCCCTTAATCCTGTCAAATAATTGTATAAACTCTCGAAGTGGCGATGACGTAATTGCCAATGAACCAGCTTTCCAATCTACCTCTTGTTTTCTGGCAATGAGCTTATTAAACACGCTCATTACGCTGTATCGATTTGTCAATTTAGCGATGTTTTTTCCAGATTGGTCCTGCTCGTAGGGAAAATCGCCCCAGCACCTCCCTTCTTCATAGGTTGGATTGCACCAAAACTCTCTCAACAGCACCATGCTCAACCTCAATTGCTCTTCAGAACTTAGATTTGTTTCTATCGAGTTTTTCGCATAACTAATTATTCCCCGCCTCACAGTTTCTTGGCCCCAGGTTTGTAGCGCTTTCGTGTGCTGCTGCGTTCGCCGTTTAGCAATCCATCTCCCGTTTTCATCTTTTTCGTAAGAACTTACCCCCCCGGATGTGGTGGCCAGGAAACTCTCGAATAACGCCACAGGGCTGGGTATCGGCGATGGGCGATTGTCCGATTCATCGAATAACCAGCCTGTAATATTGGCATCAAATAAAAGAGGATAGGTTCTTAACCTTCCTATATGCAAGTGTATTGTGTTTGTATTCAGCATCTTCTGAAGCAGAGCCCCAAGCATAGCTGCTTGCTGCCCTGTCCAGCCAACGTCCACTAGCGCAACTTTATGAATATCTTTCTGGCCAATGTTCTGCTGCAGGTACCCAGTAACTGATTCTAACTTGTTCTTGCTCGACTCTAGGATTACCTCACGGATCTTTGGCGATGCTAGTGCAGACTTCCATTTTTCAAGCCCATCAACTCCCAAAGGGAGCTCCCCATTAGTCAAACCAAATTCACTCAAAATTTTAATATCTTTTTGAATACAAATCCCCGCTCGTTGAAATAAATGCTGCGCTGGAAGCCTATCAAAATGCTGCACTAGAAATGAACCCGGCTGGAGCCCAGCTTGAATCCAGTGCTCAATGGGGACGACGGATGCGGTTGGTAAGACTAAAGAATTTCTGCTGACCTCGAGGAGCTGTATGTCTAGCCCTTCGGTTAATTCTGCTGGAAGTTCATCCGCAATAGCTTTCAATATTTCACCGTCTCTTGTCAGAAAACGAATAGTGGCAACCGATTCGCGTCTACATTCTTCCAAAACCCAACGTACAAAAAAATAAAGTACGGGACCTGCAACAGAACAAGCAATATCTGAGATGACTCTCTTATCGCTTTGACGATCACTAAATACGCAGACGCTCGCACTTTCATAACATTCTATTCGAGTGAACTTGAAAGTGGAACACAGATGATTTGTCGCTTTTCTATCAGATATTTCTGTGCGCAGTAAAGACTCATACTTATTGGCGTTGAATTCTGGAATGTAGCAAGCTGACAATCCATATTTTTTGGCCATCTTCACATCACTCCACAAACTATTCCCGTAGTGGGTTACGTTTTTGGCCTCCAACTTATTGGTATCCAGGAAATAGCGGAATAATTTACCTTTTCTAGCCTTGGATTTTCCAACATCAGATGAAACTAGAAGTATGTCACCCGCCTGATATAGTTCCAACGATTCAATTTTCGGCTGCAAATACTTTGCGCTTAGATGCATGTCTGAAATAAAGGCAATTTTTTTATTGTCTTGCCGCAACTTCTGAATAAATTCTATTGCATGTGGAATAACGGAAAGCTGCTGCATCTCAACCTCAGACTCTACCGATTCAATTAATTCCAAATACTGTGAATACGATATTGGCATGTACTGCAAGATTTGCTTCAAAGTAGGGGCATCCAAGGTTTGGCTTGCTAACTCTGATGCTTTGCGATGACTTATATATACATCAACATCGGGAAATTCCGCATGTCGCCTTTTCAGCTCGTTCCAAGTTAACTCAAAAATGTCGAACTCAGATACGGATTTTCTCACCACTGTTGTGTCATACAAATCAAACGTTACATATTGTGCGTTATCCATAGGCTTCTCTTTACGCAAGACAATAATGCACCGTTGATTTCATATTGTCGCTAGAAAATATAGTTGAAGGACTAGCCATTGTTTACCTCTTTTTTCAGCAATCTATCTTGCTCAGTCTTTACCAGAACATAGTTAACCAGCTCACCCACGAGCATTACGCACGCGATCAACAATGGAGAAGAACCCAGAAGCGTAAGAAGTATAAACCCTGAAAAGGTAACGAATGCAGATATAGCATTAAATTTGAGTAAAATTTTAAATTTGAGATTGGCTATAAGAAACTGTGTTACCCAAGTTCGCCAAACTATCCCGGTGGTTAGAATAAGCCAAAAATATACATAACTTGATGCTGCCGTTAAGTCTTCCTGTAGATTCATAATCCAATCCACTCTGAACGCAATGATAACAACGACCACATAGACCAAGTTTAATATAAGACTAATAACTGCATAGTTCTTGGTAGATTCCTTTAGCTCAATTAACTTCCTCTCAACACCAAATATGCGTAAGGTTGGTAATACACCATTTATCAACCCTGTATTAACCACCATTATCGGCATTGTCACAAGCCTCCCAAGATTGAACAATCCCGCCACTGTAGGCCCGAAAATCACCAAAATATACACTGAAATGCTTTGGTTTTGAAGCCAAGCTAACGATAGCCCTCCAAAGGCAAACTTGCCCTGCTTCAAATACGTTTTGTGTAACGCCCATGCTTTTATAGGTTTTACTTTTTTAGCATTTTTTATTGCATTTATAAATACAGGATTAAGCGCTGATGCAATTACGTACGCTATTGCGAGAGATGTGAAGGCATTCGTGGCTGAGTAATAATGCGAATTTTTAGTAATAAGATAATAAGAAATCAATACATGTACGAATATAAAAACACACGTTAAAGTAGTAGATAAGAGAAAGTGTTTCTTGACATACAAAAGTTTTCTGTGTTGCTCAAATATTGAGATTGCAATAGCGCACAATCCCGCGCTAAAAACAGTCTTCGATTGCGCTCCATCTGCTATGTATGATGCTAAAAGGCTTAACAGCAGGGTGGCAATAATGGCAGCAAAAGCGTAGATCAGCCATATAATTTCTGTTAGCCTGAAATAGCTATCCTTTAGCCTGACAGTTTCACCGCTGATGAGTAGCAGCATTTGGCCGCTGACAACGCTACTGTAGGAGCTATGTACGAGGGTAACCACTGCCAGAAACGCGCCGTAAATCCCGAGCTGCTCAATATCACCCAACTTCACTATTGCCGCTGATGTAGCAAAGCCCATTGCGCTCAAAAT
>CALKXC010000053.1 GCA_938004025.1 uncultured Leucothrix sp.
GGTATTGTAACTAGCCACTTGATTATGCTCCTGATAAAACTAATCCAGACATAATAACTGGAAAACAGCCTTTAAGATAAGTTTTTAAAAGGATTACTTGCCAAAATACTTATTCGCATCCGTCGGACGGTTGTCACTAAAGTAAACAGTTGGTGGTATAGTTTTTATAACTAATAATAAAAATCAAGTGGAGAGGTTGATGAGCCTGCTTTCAAGCCCCGCAAAAAAGAAAACAGATGCTGTTTTATTAACATCAGTGTCACAAGCGAAAAACTGGGTCCAAGACCTACCGCTAACTAATATGGGCGAAGTCACACGTGTTTTATATCAGAGTTTGGTCGCTTTGAATCAACACCCATTGGCGCCGGCGGTCCGTATCGAAATAACTGAAGTATTATTGCCATATGTCAATATTGCACTCGAAAACTTAGACCGTCACTTTTCAACTCGATCTTTCCCTTTGCCAGAACGAAGCCAAAAAGTATTTGATCTAAAGCAAGCGTTACAATTAGAGCTAGCTGGTTCGTATCAGCTGGCCGCTTTAGATATGTTAACCCGAGGAGGCGATAGCCAGAAGCGTTTAACTGTAGCCATAGGAAGAGCTATTCGATACATGGGGCGAACGCTCGTCAATAGTTATGGTATCTACGTCAAATCGAAGCCTAATATTTGGCACGACATACACCATTTGTACTTGTTAGCTTGCGAAAATTTGGTGCATCAAAAACCGATTCCAGAAAGCCTTGACGGACGAAGTGAACCGTTCACTATCGAGTCTTATTATAAGCTAATCAACCTGGTAGCCTTGGGTGTCCCTAATAGTTTGAGACAAGGTGAAATTGATCGCCTTGAGAAGTTTTTTGCCAGTGTTATAAACACGGTTGATATTCTAGATGACGTAGATAGCATCAAGGGAGATTATGCCCATATTGCCCTACTGAACAGCGACGAACCTGCGGCGCTCATGCCTGCGAGCGAAGTGCTGAATTCCCCAACAAGTCGAATCTTTGACGTGTCCAAGATTGAAGATGTTTTAAAAGACTTTATTCAGATGACGTCTAACTCAAGTTTTGGCTTGCACGAAGATCAGCCTATGCTTAATCGTGGTTTGGCCAACCGCCTGTTGTCTAGATTAACTTCTTCAAGTAGCCGCAAGAATAAACGATTTGATAGAGATGATGTCGCGGGTGTAGTGATGCGCTTAAGTGATGTTTTCTCAGTCGTTGCAGTAAGCGGTGCTACTGAAGAAAGTGTAGAGGAAACAAGTAATGCAGAAGATGAGCTGTATGAAAAACTATCCTATGGCGAAGCAGCTTCAAGTCCTTGGGTTGAAATTGATATTGAAACCTCATTAGAAGATACAGATATTGAGATCCAACCTTGGTATATCGATAATAGTAGTGCCAAAGGGTATTGTTTTCGTCAAAAAGTCATTGAGCCTTCCTCTGCGAGGGTAGGGGAAGTTTTGGCATTGCGTGATCCTGCTGATCAATCTGATAATTGGCAAATTGCAGTGATCCGGTGGATGGATTTTTATCGGGATAAAGGCTTATGTTTTGGTGCAGAGCTGCTTTCTCCAAGAGCAGTGAGTATATCGATTAGTGCAATTATCAATCGTGAGGTACCTCAGAGGCTGCCTATTAATGGATTGATGTTGCCAAAAATTGAGGCAATAAGAGATGAGCCCTCTCTGCTTCTACCCGGCCATATGCTGCTGATAGAAGATATTTTGAAAATTAATATTGGTGATCGAGAAGAGCAGGTTCAACTGATTGCCATTGATGAATGTTTGGGTAGCTTTGCCTATTGCCAATATGTTGTACTGGACCAAAAAGATAACGAGCCAGACGAGGAAGAAAGTGACTTCAGCGATGTCTGGGATTTCATCTAGGTTACAGCTGATCTAATAACTTGGTTCGATAGTCTGTCTACCGGCTGCGTTGTATGTGGCAAGCCGGTAGTTTCTAGGCTATGCGTAATCCCACTCTTAATAGCATCGTTATTGGCTTCACTGAAGCGCAGCATACTGCTGTGGTTCAGCAGCTTAGATCCGCGTACGCTTCATTAAGAGTTAATGAGGCTGCTCTTAAGCCCGATGTCTTTGAATTATTTTTAAATCGATTCTCTGTCGATGTTGTCTTTTTAAAATATAATGCTAAGGCAAACTTTATTCCTTTATTTAAAAAACTTCGCAGCAATAATATAGACTGTATTGTTGTTGAGTTGATTGACCCGACTCAGCATTTCATTGACGATGAAGTGCCATTCGTTCAGGTAGGACTACAAAAATGTCGCCTGATCCGCAGTGCTGAGTTGCGTGAGTTTGATCTGGCTTTGCAGTTTGTAATGCAATACGTCATATTGAAAAAAGACTTTCGACGTTGTAAATCATTACTTCACTTGTCAGAAAGTCGAATGCTGAAGTTGGTTGACTCCAGTAATCATGCAATTGCGCTCATGGCTGATGGGAAGTTCATTCATGCTAATATCCCTTTTCTTGTCATGTTTTCGGCAGAGTCTATTGCTGAATTAAAGCGTTTTCCCTTAAAAAAACTCATCGACGTTAACGAGTATGAGGTTTTTGCTAAATACCTAGCGAGTGTGACAAGCTCCTCCAAGTTTAATGCAGATCTAGTGCTAACAATGCGACGAACATCAGGCGCTCCTTTTAATGCAAAGGTCCAGGTGTCTCCCGTCGTTTCAAATGGTCGGCGCTGTTTTCAACTATGGATTGAACAACGCGCACCAACTTTCAATGAAGAAGAGATTCCGGTAACCAAAACTTTAAACATTTGGGACTTGCCTGTTGCTCAAGTTGAAACAGTCGATACCAATCCATTTGATAGTGTTCTGCCTGTTGAAAAGAAGGGTGATGGTGAACTGGAAGACAGTCTGGATGTTTTACAGCGAGAGTTGCTTGCCGATGAGTCGGTGAAACTTCGTTTCAGAGAGCTTCATGATCCTAGAAATCGCCGTTTAAATACTGCTTGGGTTAAACTGGATGTCGACCCAGAAAATTTTCGGATGGTTAACTCTTTGCTAACAAGAAATGCCCCCTCTGCATCGACGGTATATGGAAGTTTTTGGGATCACTTGATGCTTAAATTAGTGATAGAGTCACTTAG
>CALKXC010000054.1 GCA_938004025.1 uncultured Leucothrix sp.
AGCCTTGAAAAAGTTGTCATGGACTTTCGCTTAGCGATGGATAAACCGGGCTTGCGTGAGCCTTGGTATAAAATTCGTGATAAAGCGCCTATCCAGCGAGAGTTGGAAAATCTAACGGATGTGATTGATGCATTGTTAGAGCAGTTAAAAATGGCGAGTGAGCGAAGCAAAGGTCTTTTAGCTTGTTACGAGCGCCTTTTTGTCATGTCTTCGCATCTGCAAAATTTTAAAAAACCAAAGCCAGATACGGTTCAATGGTACGAGACCTATACTCGTTCTTTTACTTTAACGTCTACCCCTCTTGAGATTGCTGAACCGTTTCGAAAGCAGCTTGACTCTTATCCCTGCGCTTGGATTTTAACGTCAGCAACGCTTGCGGTGGGTCAGAATTTTGAACATTTCACCAAACGAATAGGCTTAGATGAGCCAAAGACGTTGCTATTAGACAGCCCTTTTGATTATTGGCACAACGCGCTTTTGTATGCGCCGCCTAATATGCCAGAGCCACAACAACATGATTTTGTATCAAGGTTGGTAGAGGAGTCCATTCCAGTGATCAATGCCTGTAAGGGCAGAACGTTTATGTTGTTTACCAGTTACCGAGCATTGAATCAGGCAGCAGAGCTCTTAAAAACTGAAATTGAATACCCCATTCTAGTTCAAGGTGATACCTCTCAGGCTGAAATGATTCAGCGATTCAAAGACCACGGTAATGCTGTACTGTTAGGTACCAGTACTTTCTGGGAAGGTGTTGATGTCCGAGGGGATGCTTTGCGTTGTGTCATCATTGACAAATTTCCTTTTGCATCACCAGGAGATCCAGTGCTCGAAGCAAGGATAAAGTCGATTAGGGAGCAGGGTGGTAATCCATTTGGAGATTATCAATTACCGCAAGCGGTTATAGCGATGAAGCAGGGTGTTGGGCGATTGATTCGAGATGAAAAAGACAAGGGCGTATTGATGATTTGTGATCCACGTTTGCGGACGAAGTCTTATGGCCGAGTATTTTTAGAAAGCTTACCCAGAGTTCCTAGAACAACAAAGCGCGAAGTGACCGAGCGGTTTTTTGCGAATATAGAGAAATGAAGATTTTAGCGATTGAAACGGCAACTGAAGCCTGTTCTGCGGCCTTATATAACGATGGAGAGATAATCACCAGGTATGAGCTTGCACCTAGAAAGCATACGCAGCTTATTTTACCGATGATGGATGAAATTTTAGATGAGGCAGGCGTCACCAGGTCTTCATTAGATGCTATTGCATTTGGCCGTGGCCCCGGCGCTTTTACGGGGTTGAGGATTGCAGTGGGGATTGCTCAAGGTTTGGCTCTAGCAATTGATAAGCCAGTAATCCCCATTTCAACGTTGGGCGCGATGGCTCAGCAGGTCTTGGATAAAACATCAGGAATGCTAGCTTCTGATGAGATAACGTTTATCCCCGCAATTGATGCGCGAATGGGGGAAGTTTATTGGGCGCAATACAAGCAAATTGCTGGAGAGGTTTGCCTTGAGGGCAAAGAGCAGCTCTCAAAACCTGAGGTAATGGCTGAATTTAATCATCAAGAAATCCGTTTTGGCAGTGGCTGGGATGTCTATCACCCCGAACTGATGAACTATGATTCCGCAAAAGTAAGCAATGCCACTAAAGATGTTTTCCCAAATGCTTACTATATCGCAAAGCTCGCTGCCTTTGCATTTGTCAGAGGTGAGATGATAGATGCTGCAAACGCTGAGCCAGTTTACTTGCGTAATGATGTTGCTAAAAAGAAAGCTGAGCAAAGTAAGCGCATCTGATGGAATTTCAACGAACCAAAAATGCATGTTTTCTTACTGGGAATATTCGGACGGTAAATGAAGATTTCCAAGTTGATGAAATCCCCGATTTTGAGCCGACGGGTGAAGGTGAGCACGCCTGCTTGAAAATTCGCAAAACCGGGCAAAATACTGAGTGGACTAGCAAGCAGCTTGCGGACATTGCTGGGATTGCCCGACGTGACGTATCCTATGCTGGTTTAAAAGACAGGCACGCGGTAACTACACAATGGTTTAGCGTTTGGTTGCCCGGCAAACCGTCTCCAGATTGGTCAGCACATCTTCCTGACTCTATTGAAGTGTTGGAAGAGGTTCGCCATAACAGAAAAGTCAGAATCGGTACCTTAAAAGGCAATAACTTTACACTGATAATAAGAGATTGTGTGGGAGATAAAGCAGCTTTAGAAAACACAATTAACATGATCACTGAACAAGGCGTGCCTAATTATTTTGGCACTCAGCGATTTGGTAGAGATAATCACAACATTGAGCGCGCAACAGCTTGGTTTTCCGGTCAGATTAAACCGAAGGCGCGGCATCAAAAGAGCATGTATCTATCCGCTGCACGTTCTTGGTTGTTCAATCACTATTTATCGTCACGCGTCGAACAAGGCAGCTGGAATACCGCTTTGGATGGTGATGTGTTTCAACTAGATGGCTCTAACAGCTGTTTTTATGAGCCTTTGGATGCGCAGCTTGAGAGGCGGGTTTTAGATTATGATTTACACCCAACGGGACCGTTATGGGGTGAGGGCGAGCTTCAATCTAATGGCACAATAAAAAATGAAGAGTTGGGGATTGCCAAGCAGCTTTCTGTACTGAGTGAAGGATTGGAAAGGCATGGTTTAAAGCAAGAGCGTCGTTCCATGAGGTTGTTAGTGTCTGACTTTAATCACCATTGGCTTTCAGAGGATGTTTTATCACTGAGTTTTAGATTAAAACCAGGTTCTTATGCAACCAGCGTACTTCAAGAGTTAGGCGCTTTCACCGATGTGAATGAACTAAATAAATCGTTACAGGACTAACAAATAAATATAGTTTTATATCGGGCTGCTTAATTAATAATGAAAAAGTCTTCAAGTATACAGATCTTATCTGTTGGTGCTGCTT
>CALKXC010000055.1 GCA_938004025.1 uncultured Leucothrix sp.
TTTTCCAAACATAGCGCCATGATTCGTTGCAATGCGTGCTTGTTTCTCGACTCTTTCGATCACTTCACTGGTCGATAAGCCGGTTTTTTCAAAATTTACCCAGGCGAGATAGGTAGCATCCATCTTCATTGACTCGACACCCTCTATCCCAGCGATAGCCTCATCAAACAAACGACGATTTCCATCTAAATAACCCACCAGCTGATCTAACCATTCGGCTCCACCTTGATAAGCCGCTGTGGCCATCAATACGCCATAACGATTGGCGGAAGTGCCTGAGGCCATGAGAGTTCCATGAAAACGTTGACGTAATTCAGGGTCTTGGATTGTTACATTGCCGCTCAAACCGCCCGCAATGTTGAAAGATTTTGTCGTGGCAGTGAGCATCACTAGCTGAGGAATAATTTCTGGAGCAGCATTCGCCATGACCGTGTGTTGAGCTGGCGGGTAAACTAAGTCGTGATGAATTTCGTCAGACACTAAGGTCAAATGATGAGTTTGACAAAACTGAGCAACTTGCTTTAGCTCGTCTACACTCCACACCCGCCCACCGGGGTTGTGAGGGGAACAAAGGATCATCATGGTTTCATGTCCTTTCAATTCACTGGCCAACTTATCAAGATTCATTTCATAACGGCCGTTATGAATCTCTAAGGGTGATTCAATCACTTCACGATTATTCGCTTTAATGATTTTTGCAAAAGCGTGATAAACCGGCGTAAATAAGATGACGCCTTCTTCAGGCTTAGAAAATGCTTGCACGCAAAGTGCGGTGCCCTGTACCAAGCCATGAACCGTATTAATCCATTCCGGCTCAACAGTCCATTGATGACGAGTCTTCATCCATTGAATAATCGCTTGATGGTGCTCGCTTTCATCACCGAAATACCCATGAATACCATGATCAATTGATGCCTGAAGCGCATCAGTAACAGACTGTGGTGGACGAAAATCCATGTCAGCAACCCACATCGAGAGGCTTTCTTTGGGATCCATCCCGTAAAAGGATTGCAACATGTCCCACTTCAATGAGTGGCTTCCGATCCGATCTATTTTTTCATCAAAGTTTGGAACAGGTGCAACCATGAGTGATTTCCTTTAATACGATGGGGTGTACTTAGCTAAGCACCCCATCATACTGCATACTTTGAAATGACCACAGGCTTGCCTGTTATAAATACCCACCCGTTGCCTGGATGATTTTCTGAGTTCCGGGCTCAGATAACCATATGGCCACAGCACTTTGTGTTTGCCCTGCGTTAGGAACCTTTGGCACCAGCATTTTCCATTGTGCTGGATTAGCCGCTACCGTTTGTTGCTGGTGATTTAATACTACAAAATCATGATTAAGTTGATTCCCATGATTTTCACCGGCTGTTACCCGTGATGTTAGCCCCATCCCTAATACCGCAACATTAAGCACGTATTGGCTGTACTTTTTCTGACTGGAAGCATTGAAGCTTGGCTGGTGGCGCGCAAATCTAACAAACATGCTATCGGCATTATCTTGAATTGTTGCTTTAAGCACACCTACATTCTTTTCATTAGGTACCCACTGGCGCTGTCCTGAAATGAAAGCACGCCATTCACCACTATTAGCCACCATTTGTGGAGTGTAAGCCTGCGATACCGCCCGTGTTTTAACGTATTGTCTCTGCCGCAAGCTGTAGGCAGGCTTAGCAAAACGATCTTTCCACCCAATGTAATCCCAATAATCAACATGGAAGGACATAGGAATTAATTCTTTGAAAAGTTCAGGCCTATTTTTCAATGTGCTAAGCCATCGATCAGCCGGTGGACAGCTGCTACAGCCTTCTGAAGTGTATAACTCAATGACTTCAGTGGCCTTGCTTTGACTTACGTATTCTTTTGCTGATACGGAGCTAGCTAAAATACACAGACCAAGAAAACTAAACATTCCAAAGGTCTTTAGTGAACAAATTGATTTATTCATTTTTTCTCCATTATTTTGATAATAAGCTTGTTTTATGGTTAAAACCAAAAGCATTAACTACTTTACGCGAAGTTTAAGACTTCGGATTAATAATCTTCAAAATGATTCATTTATCAAAAGCTTAATACTCTAAGTGGCTCCACGACCGAACTTGCTTCCCACCTAAACAGTTGTTAATGTTTACTCGATAGCTGGAGAGGAAACACTTATATCGAGCACTTATACTTAGCGCTAGAACGTAGATATCTCCGCATTGAATAATAAAAACAATATGCTTTTAGTGAAATAATTAACACTTTTTGATTGTGCTAATGCTGAGTTCATGCTCAATGAACATAATTCCCTACAAAGCATACATATTAATTATGTACACCATCGCATATAACTATCGCGACACTGACAACTTTACGGCACTAGGTGATATCTTATGATTAAGGATTTTTGCAGCATCGGGTCTACATGGAACCAGAATGGTTGGTTTAAGTGGGCAATTCCCGGTCTACTCGGATTACTCTTTTTAACGCTTCTTACGCGTTGCAGCCCTATAGAAAAAGACCTTGGAAAAAGAACTCAGACTCTTTTAGGTGAAAACAATATGTCTTGGGCTAAGACTTCTTTAGATGGTCGCGATGTGACCTTAACCGGAGAAGCACCTAGCGAGACGGCACGTGATAGTGCGATCGAGCTAACTGAAGGCGTGTACGGTGTTCGTACAGTTGATCACGATGCAGTGACACTTAAACAATGGTCCTCTTCTACTTTCAACCTGAAACGAGATGGCGAGCAAGTTGTTTTAACAGGAACCATGCCTGATGAGGAGAGTATTCAAGCGGCGGTTAGCCAGGCGCATTCACTCTATGGCGATATTAACGTTACTAACAAGTTAGAAGTTAGCGACTCTGCAAGTACACCCGCTTGGTTAGCAGGGACTACTGGCATGATGGCCGCTTTGATGACCACTCGTAATTTGGCGATGAATGTCTCAGACGACCAGGTTGAGATCAGTGGTGAAGTTGAAACTGAAGCAGAAAAAGCCCAATTAATTGCTGATGCACAAGCAAGTTACGGCGATAAATTTACTGAATCTATTCAAGTTGTCAAAACTCGCCCTACTGCAGAAGAACTGGCGGCAATTGCTGCAGCGAAGCTTGCTGAAGAGGAACGTCTTGCCAATGAAGCTCGCATGATAGCTGAAGCAGAGGCTGCACGTTTGGCCAAAGAAGCTGAAGATGCACGTCTTGCAGCGGAGGCTGAAGCAGCCCGCCTTGCAGAAGAGCAACGTTTAGCGGCTGAGGCAGAAGCTGCACGACTAGCTGAGGAAGCCCGTCTTGCAAAAATTGCAGCTGAAGAAAAGCGCTTAGCTGACATTGAAGCTGAAAAGCTGAAAATCGCACAAGCAGAAGCCGCCTTACTGGCGAGTTGTCAAAGTGATTTTGAAGAAATCCTTGGTAACAACCCTACTATTTTCAACAAAGACAGCAGCATGATCATGGGTTCTAGCTACCCTACGCTAGGAATGTTAGCCCAGAAAATCAACTACTGTAGTGACATTTTACATACCAAAAACCAATACATTGATGTTAGTACTCATGCTGGCGAAGCAGAGACATCCCCACTAAATGCATCAATGAGTCAGCAACGTATTCATTCTGCTATTTCATATCTTGAAGTCATGAATGGTGCACACCCTGGCTTACTTCGCCCAAGCAGCAGCAAGACTGCAGAAACAAACCCTAGTAACTCACAATTACACTTCAATATTTCAGAATAAGGATTAATACACATGTCAATGCTTACACTACAAGTTTTAGGCTTACTTCTATTGTTTGGACTACTCGGTGCTTTGGTAGGTTGGTTAATACGTCCCTTTTTCTGTAAATCCAGTTCTACAACCGGTAGA
>CALKXC010000056.1 GCA_938004025.1 uncultured Leucothrix sp.
TAAATGGACCCTAGATATCCCTCATATTTAGGGTCCATAAAACAAAAATAACCCTCTTTCCCGGGTAAAAAACCATGCGCTTAATAATAAAAAAAATAGCAGCGCTGGGCGATCGTATTACTTCGATAGACGATGGTAGAAATACTGTGGCCAATTGTTGGTTCGCCTTGTTGTTGATTGTATTGGGTACGTTTATCCCCGTAAGTTCAGCGGTCGCGGCAACTGAACCCGATACCGTCCTCACGAATAAAGTCGTGGTTAATTACACTGTGGGTAATGGGGCCTCAATTAAAAAAGAATCTAGTGTTTCCCTGACTACTAGTTCTCGTACGCCGGCCAAAATAGCATTCTATTCAATATTTTCAGGCGGAGAAACCCTTAACGTTCAGCCAACGATGTTTAGTCCAAATGGTACGGATAACAATTGGCAAGCTGTAGAAAGCCCAGTTCAAGGTCATACAGAGCTCATTCAAACCATCAGCTTTACTGCCGGCGAATCTTTAATAATTAGGGTAGAGGATTATGATCAAAATCTAGATTCAACAGTCTTTGAAACCATCATTATCGATATAGAAATCTCAAATACCGGGGATGTAGAAAGACTACAACTAACAGAATCGGCGGCCGATAGTGGTGTTTTTGTGGGGGTGCTTGAACTAGTTGAAAGCGCTACTTCTGATCAAAACAATGGTGTACTGAGTGTAGAAGCACTGAGTGAAATCGGCGCTAAGTATAAAGACCGTGAAGATCAAACAGACACGGCTGCGACCGTGGGAATTGTTGACCCAAGTAATCTGGTGTTTGACAGCACCACAGGTGAGCCAATCAATGGCGCAATTATTACACTTGTCTATAAAGGTAGCAATCAAGGTGCGAGAGTATATGATCAGTTTAATGGTGATTGGCCTAGTACAGTCGTATCAGGTGCATCAGTAATAGCGTCCAGTTCTTCGCGTAATCTTCCAATGGGAGAGGGGGAGTTTCAGTTTCCTCGTGTCCTTCAGGGTGAGTATGAGCTTAAAGTTACCCCGCCCGTTGGTTACCGTTTTCCATCTCAACAAAGCCAGAGTCACTTAGATCAGTTAGGGGATATTGCGAGTCAGGTCACTCAAGGCTCGCGCGGTGAAGAGTTCTCAATTGCCGATGCATTGGGTGCGGTGTTAATGAATCTTCCGCTTGATCCATTTGAAGGTCGTTTTAGTGTTCAGAAGTCAGCGAACATAACAACTGCAGCGGTTGGTGATGAGGTGATTTACTCGGTTACTGCCCAAAACAACGACGCTAACTATGCTTTAAACAATGTGATTTTAAAAGATACGTTACCGCCCGGATTTAGGTATATAGAGAGCAGCGCAAAGAACAGCGCTGGCACCTCCTTGTCCGCAGATAGTGTAAAGGTAGACGGTCGCAATTTGACTTTTTCACTGGGAACGCTAACTGCCAATGTTTCACAAAAAATCAGCTATCGGGTGGTCATTGGTGCAGGAAGCCCTGTTGGTGACGCGGTAAACACCGTACAAGGTTTTAGTGAGGATGTAGCGTCAAACATTGCTAATGCATCTATAGAAATGCGCGATGACTTAATGCGCAGTAAGAACATCCTTATTGGACGAGTGTACAGCGGTGAATGCGGTAACCCAGATAAGCAGCAAGCGATAAAAAATGCACGGCTCTATGTCGACAACGGGCGTACTGTTGTGACTGACAAACACGGCCGCTGGCACCTAGAAGGTCTGCGCGCGGGGACTCATGCCATCCAATTAGATGAGTCTTCCTTACCAAAAGGCATGGTGGCTTCGCCGTGTAAAATGACATCGCGACATGTCAAGCAGACCCATAGTCGAATAGTCAATTTACAGCAGGGTCAGCTTTGGCAGGTTGATTTTCATGTCGCACCCGCTAAGGGCAAACAAATTAAGCCTCAAAAAATGGCTAATTTAGCAAAGGATGAATACAAGCTCCCATTCAACCCTTTGGCACAGTATGGGGCTAAGTTTGCTGAGAAAACAACGCCTGGTTTTGAGTTTGTATGGCCGCCAGCACGCCATGTGCCAGCACTTTCAACGCTTAAAGTGGCAATAAAATACCCTTCCAAGCAGCGTCTAAAATTGCTACTTAATGGTAAAGAGGTCAATGCAATCAACTTAGATGGCACCTCAACTAACAAAGCTAAAACGGTGTCTGTAAAACGTTGGACGGGTGTTGATATAACTCAGAAAAGCAATACTTTAACCGCCATTCTCCAAGATAGAGCGGGCAAAGAAATAAAGCGCATCAAGCGTTATGTGCATTTTACTAAGCGCAGCGTTAAAGCGACTTTAGTACCTGAAGCCTCGGTGTTAATCGCTGACGGCATCAATAAGCCAGTTATCGCTATAAGGTTGGAAGATGAAGATGGATTCACTCCAAGGCCTCGAACATTTGGCTCGTTTACATTGGATCAAAACCAATGGCAAATCATTGGCGCTAACACTAGAGATACGTCTGCTTCGGTTGACTTAAATAAGATACAAAACGGCAAATATGAATATCAGGTTAGTGACGACGGTTTAGTGAGAATTAGGCTCGAGCCGACGGTTCGTTCGGGTTTTATCAACCTAAATATGCAGTTGGCAGGTAGTAAAAAAGGCCTTGTAAAAGCATGGTTAAAACCGGCGTTGCGAGACTGGATAATGGTCGGCTTCGCAAGCGGTACAGCGGGTTATAAAAGCCTGTCTGGCAATATGCAAAACCTAATCGATCTTGATCAAAAAGAAGGCTTTTATAAAAACTCGCAAATCAGCTTCTTTGCGAAGGGCCGTATCAAAGGCGACTACTTATTAACTATTGCCTATGACAGTGACAAGAAAAAAGGTGAGGTTGGTGAGCAGTTAAATGGCGTGATTGATCCTGATGCTTGGTACACCCTATACGGTGATGAGCAACAGCAGCAGTTTGAGACGCCGAGCAGCAGTAAGCTTTACGTAAAGTTGGAAAAAGACCAGTTCTATGCACTATTCGGTGATTATTCAACCGGGTTAGATGTCACTGAGTTAGGGCGTTATGAGCGAGTGCTTCACGGTCTGAAGTCGTCTTATGAAGGTGAGAAGATTCAATACACAGCGTTTGCAAGTGAAACCAGTCGACGCTACCAGCGTGACGAGATTCAGGGCGATGGGACTTCGGGTTTGTACTACCTTAGCCGAGTGCCCGTTAGCCAAAGTGATGAAGTTATTATCGAAACGCGTGATCGTGACGATTTAGGCACAGTATTAAGCTCGCGCACATTAAACCGTCATAGTGACTATGAAATAAACTATGACGAAAAGACGCTCTTCTTTAAATTCCCGGTGTCGGGTAGTGACGATGAGTTTAATCCAATGTTTATCGTAGTTAACTACGAGTCTGAAGAGGATGCATCTGAGAAGACGTTTGCCTTGGGTGGACGACTTGGGTTCAAAGGATTAGAGGGTCGTTTACAAACGGGTGTTACGTACCTGCGAGAAGATAAGGATCAGCTTTATGCGCTTGATACTCAGTTTAAAGTGAATGATGAGGTCACGTTTAAAGCTGAGGCTGCTCGTTCAGAGGCATCAATCGATGCTAGTGCTTGGAATGCCGAGCTTGAGTACCGAGATGATAAGTGGAATGCTCGATTATTTGCTAAGCAAAAAGAAGCTGGTTTTGGTTTGGGTCAGCAATCTTCTCTTGCTGAAGGCCAGCGAACTATTGGTTTAACTGCAAAATACAAGCTTACTGAGCAGCAAGCAATTACTGCATCGGTCAGTCAACTCAAAAAGCTTGATAGTGACAATCAACGAGATCAGCGCTCGATAGCTTGGGAGAATAAGCGTGAGGACTCTCAGCTATCATTGGGCTATCACGAGTTGAAAGAGCAAGTTGAGGGTACTGAAAAATCTAACCGGACACTGCGAGCTGGAGCGAGTAAGTCTTTTAATCAGGGTAAGGTCACCGTGTCTGCTCAGTTGGAAAAGTCGCTTAAAACGGCAGGGAATACCGAGCAGAACCCTGATCGTTTTAAAGTAGGCCTTGATTTCAAACTATCAGAAAAAACGAGTCTGTTTGTTGAACAAGAGTTTTCGCGAAATAACCTGACTGAGCACAACAACTCGCGTGTCGGTTTAAAGAGTAACGTATGGGAGGGTGGTAACCTTCGTACTGATCTTGTTCAAAACAAGAATAATGCTAACACTGGCAGTTCAAGAAACTACGCCGTGCTCGGTCTAAGCCAACATTGGAAGGTGGATGAGCATCTGCATTTAGACTTTAATATAGACAAGGCAAAGACAATTGAATGGTTGGACTACACGCCATTAAGCACAAGTAGTACCGCGACTATTAATTCGGATGACTACCTCGCGGTGTCTTTAGGTGCAGGATGGAATAACAAAGATTGGAGTGCTACCGCCAGAGCTGAGTATCGCGATAGCGAGGCATCGATGCGTCGTTCATTGCAGTATAAAGCGATACGAAAGTTGGGTGATCATTACGCTGTTTCTAAGCAAGCACGGGTTTTAGATACCAAATTGGCTAATGGAGACAGCAAGCGTCAAACGAAATTTGGCTTTAGTGCGGCGATGCGCTCTAAGGATTATGACTATACGTTGTTAAACCAGCTAGATTATGAAAGTGATACGTCAGTAACGTCTGGTATTAAATCCCGCACCAGCAAATTTATCAATAACCTTCACTACAATCGTAAAATTAGTGAAAAGCTTGAGTTGAGCCTGCATCATGGGGCAAAGCTAGCACAAACTGACTCAGATCAGGGTCATTGGTCTGTGACTGATACGTTGCAGTTGGGCGCACGTTACGATCTAAATGAAAGCTGGGATTTTGGTGCTCAAGCAGGCTACCTACATCATTGGGATACGCATACTCGAAGCGACTTTGCAGGTCTTTCGGTAGGGTTTGCAGCCAGCAAAAACACCCGATTAGAAATCGGCTACAACATGCATGGCTTTAATGATGATGACTTTGCCAATGAGAACTACACGCACAGTGGCCCATACATCAATATCAACTATTTGTTTGATCAGTCATTACTAAAAGTATTTGATCTCCCTAACAAAAACGGAGAATAACGCGAAACTAAATGAGAGCTGGTAGTCTAAAACTCATATTAGCAATACTCGATTAAATAATTGGAGATCGGCATGCGCAATGTTTTACTCGCCAGCTTGGTATTTTTACTCACTTCTTGTGCGACCGTCCCTGAAGGAGTCACACCAATCAAGGGGTTCGAGGTTAATCGCTTCTTAGGAAAGTGGTATGAGGTCGCGCGATTAAATCACCCTTTCGAGCGGGGTATGAGTAACGTTACCGCGACTTATAGTTTGAAGGAAGATGGCGATATTCGCGTCTTAAACCGTGGTTATAAAGAACCGAAACAACGTTGGCAGACGGCCGAAGGAAAAGCCAAATTTGTATCCGATCCTGGCACTGGACAATTGAAAGTCTCTTTCTTTGGACCGTTTTATGGTGGTTACAATATTGTAGAGCTGGACAAGAAAGGCTATCAATACGCTCTAATAGTGGGAAATGACAGAACCTCTATGTGGATCTTATCTCGCACGCCAAAACTTGACCCAACGATTCAAAAGCGCTTGGTTAAACGCGCTAAGGATCTAGATTTCCCG